>QHTW01000275.1 GCA_003220955.1 Gemmatimonadota bacterium
GGTCACGCCGGAGTTCGTGATGATGAGAATCATTTCTCTATTGCCCTTGTTCTTCGGGAGGAACGTGCCCAGATAATCCTGCTGGAGCGACCACAGGCCGGAATCGATCACTTTCTTCGCCCAGTCGGATGCTTGCTGCCACTCGTTCGTTCCCATGAAGCTGGACCGCCACAGATACACGTCGGCCAGGGCCATCTGTGCCGCGCCTTTGGTCGCGCGTCCCTGCGTCGGATCGCCGTACCCATCCCCTGAGGGCCACGTCGCGGGCAGATCGGCCTCGGCGGCGGTCAGGTCCTCAATGATTGCCTGATGCACCTGCTCGACCGGCGTGCGCTCGGGCCGCGGATCGGCCTGCTCCTCAAGCGTACGCAGCAAGGGTACGCCATCGTACACTTTGGTGAGCCACAGATAGGCGTAGCCGCGCAGAAACCGGGCCTCCGCGACGTTGTAGGTCTTGGTTTGCGTATTACCGGTCTCAATGTCCGGAGCTTTGGCGAGCACGAGGTTCGCCCTGGTGATGACCGAGTACATGGTGGTCCAATACCCGCCGGTGAGCCCCGTGCTGGCATCATAGTCCAGGCGGTCAGGGCCATAGGTGCCGGCGTTCGGCTCGCGGCTGTCAGCGCGCGCCTGATCGGACGCCAGCTCGAGCGTGGTCCACGGCCCCTGGCCCTGGAGGCCGCGCAGCGA
The DNA here is from genome assembly GCA_003220955.1 of Gemmatimonadota bacterium. Taxonomy (GTDB): domain Bacteria; phylum Gemmatimonadota; class Gemmatimonadetes; order Gemmatimonadales; family GWC2-71-9; genus 20CM-2-65-7. The sequence goes on from QHTW01000275.1 coordinate 691, forward strand.
GTTGTAGATGGCAATGGTTCCGCTGTTGAGGTCCGCGCCGGTCTTGTAAAACGTGTCGGTGGTCGTGAACCCCTGGGGATCTTCGGTGAGTAGATCGGTGCAACCGATCGCCGCCAGCCCCGCCCAGAGCGCGACCGCGATTCGGGATGTGCGATTCATGGCAGGTCGCTCCTCTCAGTAGGTGGCGCTGACGCCGACGTTCCAGACGCGGGACTGCGGATACGCGCCAATGTCGATGCCGCCGAACCGCGCGTCCCCGCCCATGCTGTTCACATCGGGGTCGAAGCCCGTGTATTTCGTCGTGATCCACACGTTCTGGCCGGTCACGAACAGCCTGGCTGACTCGATACCGCGAATCAGTCGTGCCGGCAGCTCGACGCTCACCGAGAGGGTCTTGAGCCGCAGATACGAGCCGTCCTCTACGAGGGTACTGTACAGCCGTCGTGGTCGCCCGTTGTTGGCACGCGGGATGTTCGTGTTGGTGTGCGTCGGGGTCCAGCGATCGAGCATGCAGGTGCGCTCGTTCGCCTGCATGATGCCGAGGCATCCGTACGCCGCTCCGGCGTTGATGATCTCATTGCCCTGCGCGAAGGTGAAGAGCAGGTCGAGCGATACGCGGCCGTAGCTCAGCCGATTGCCCAGCCCTCCATAGAAGTCCGGGTCGCCATGCCCGAGGATCACGCGATCGTTGGCGTCAATCACGCTGTCCCCGTTGACGTCGGCGA
>QHTW01000276.1:0-452 GCA_003220955.1 Gemmatimonadota bacterium
GACCAAACATCGCCGCTCGTCACGGCATTCCTGGAGACGGTGCGCGAATGGTGCCAAAACGCATCGCAACGCTTAACAACTCCCTAGAGCCTTAGAGCCTTCTGCTTTACACACGTAGAGTTGCAAAAAACCACAACTCTTCAGTCCCTTGAGACATACCATCGGATGTCTACATGCGCGCTAAGTGCTTGCAAAGCTTCGTCTTATCGCGGCAGGCTCGATCAAAGGCATGGGAAATGCTTCTCAATGGGGTCGGAATAATAGCCGTTCTCAATGGTGGACAATCCGGGGGGAGGGTCGTGCAGATGAACCGCAAGGGTTTCACATTGATCGAGCTTCTGATCGTGGTCGTGATCATCGGCATTCTGGCCGCGATCGCGATTCCGAAATTCGCCAACACGAAGGAAAAGGCGTATCTCGCGTCGATGAAGTCCGACCTTCGTAACCTCGTG
>QHTW01000276.1:596-4124 GCA_003220955.1 Gemmatimonadota bacterium
GCGCTGGCGCCGGCTAACAAAGAAGGCGAGCCGAAGTGTCAGTAAGGTTTGCCGACTGAGACGTCAGAGAGCGGCGAGGCGCAAACCTCGCCGCTCTTTTTTCGGGTCACCCATGGTTCAAAACGCACCGCAACGGTTACCAACTCCTTGCTCTGCTTTACACCACCGCTATTGCAGAAAACCTCAACTGTTCAGTCGTTAGAACGATACCCTCCGACTGGCACGTGCATGCTAAGCGCATGCACCATTTTCGCTTGGCTTCGCGGCTCATCCAAAGGCATGAGAAATGCGTTCAGGAGGCGCGAAAGATGGAAGTTCTCAAAGGTGGACAATTCCGGAGGGGGAGGGCTTTACAGATGAACCGCAAGGGTTTCACACTGATCGAGCTTCTGATCGTGGTCGTGATCATCGGCATTCTGGCCGCGATCGCGATTCCGAAATTCGCCAACACGAAGGAGAAGGCGTATCTCGCCTCGATGAAGTCCGACCTTCGTAACCTCGTGACGGCCGAAGAGGCGTTTTTCGCCGACTCGGTGAAGTACACGAGCACGGTCGGCGCGGGTGGTGTGCTGTTTAATACGACCAGCGGCGTGGTTGGCCCCACGATTACCGTGACGGCCGACGGGTGGACCGCGAACGTCACCCACACCACGACGACGAAGACCTGTTCGATCTACGTCGGGTCGACTCCGCTGGCGCCTGCTAACAAAGAAGGCGAGCCGAAGTGCCAATAAGGCTTCTAGCCTGAGGCATTGTGAGGGCGGCGGGACAACATCCCGCCGCTTTTTTTGGGCCTTATCTTGGGGCCCATGAAACGCCTCAAGCCGGCGCTCCGCGTCGAGCTGCTGTTCTATCTCACCTTTCTCGTCGCCTTCGCGCTGCTGGTCGGCGTGGCGACCTCGCAGCTCGCGCTCGCGATCTCACCGGAGCGCGGCGTCGTGCTCGTCGTGATCTTCGTCGCCCTCGAAGTCGGGATCTTCGTGCTGTACGGGCGATCGCTGGTCACGCGATTGGTGCTCCGCCCCCTCGCCCGCGTCATGGACACGGCTGACGCGGTGGCCGACGGCGATCTCGAAGCGCGCGCGCCGGACGCCGATACGCGCGACTTCGCCACGCTCGCCGAGCGTCTGAACCGGATGACCGACCGGCTGCTGGACGCGCAGAGCCAGCTCGTGCGCTCCGAAAAGCTGGCGAGCATCGGTCGCCTGGCGGCGGGCGTCGCGCACGAAGTGGGCAACCCCCTGGGTGCGATCGGCACGTACGTCGAGGTGCTGCGGCGCCGCGGCGGCGACCCCGAGGTCATGGCCGGCCTGACGCGCGAGTTGGAGCGCGTGGATCGCATCGTCCGCAGCCTGCTCGACTACGCGCGTCCCCAGGAGGATCCCCTCGTACCGGTCGATCCCGACAAGATCGCGCGCGCCGCGTTCGAATTGCTCCGCGCCCAGGGTGCGTTTCGCAACGTCCGCGCCGATACGGATGTCGGGATGCATGTGCCGGAGGTCATGGGGCGCGCCCACATTCTCGAGCAGACACTCGTGAACCTGCTGTTGAACGCGATCGATGCCACACCACTGGGGGGCTCGATCGTCATCGGCGCCCGGCGCTGGGCCTACGAGCCTGGCCAGTCACTCCCCAAGCGGGCCAGCGACCCCGGCGACAGCCGGTTTCCGCGCGTGTCCGAGCGGCGGCCGGCGCGGGTGGAGTTTGCCGACGGCCAACCCGGCACCCTGATCTTCGTGGCTGACTCCGGGCCGGGTGTCACGCCCGAAGACCGCGAGAAAATCTTCGAGCCGTTCTATACCACCAAAGCACCCGGTCAGGGCACCGGACTGGGGCTCGCGATCGTCGCCCGCTCGGTGCACGACATGGGCGGCGTGGTGTGGGTGGACAATGCTCGCGAAGGCGGAGCCGCGTTCAAGCTGTTCTTCCCGATCGCAATGCACCGATGAAAAAAGTGCTCGTCATCGACGACGAACCGGGGCTCCGCCAAAGCCTCGGCCTGCTCCTCACCGACGCCGGGTATACGGTCACCGCCGAGCAAGACGGCAAACGGGCCCTCGAGCGCGCGGTCGCCGAGTCGTTCGACCTCGTGTTATGCGACGTGCGGATGCCCGAGATGGATGGATTGACCTTCCTGCGCAATTATCGCCGGCGCGGCGGCAACGCGCTCGTCATCGTGATGAGCGCGTACGGTGGTGAAGACGCCGCGATCGCCGCGATGCAGGAAGGCGCGTACGACTATCTGCCCAAACCGTTCCGGCCCGACGAAGTCGTGCTCACGCTCCGCAAAGCCGCGGAGCGCGAGCGGCTGCGGGAGGAAGTCGCCGGGCTCAGGGCACAGCTTGCCGCGGGGCCGGCCGAGCGAGGCCTGATCGTAGCAAGCGGCGCCATGCGCCAGGCGCTCGAACTCGTCGCCCGCGTCGCCGAGCACAACACGACCGTGCTGATCACCGGCGAAAGCGGGACCGGGAAGGAAGTGATTGCGCGGGCGCTTCACCGTGCCAGCCCACGAGGGAGCAAGGCGTTCGTCGGCATCAACTGCGCGGCAATTCCGGAGAATTTGCTCGAGTCTGAGTTGTTCGGTCACGTCCGCGGCGCCTTCACCGGCGCGACCAGCGACAAAGTCGGCCTGTTCGAGCAGGCGAATGGCGGCACGTTGCTCCTGGACGAAATCGGCGAGCTGCCGATCGGTCTCCAGGCCAAGTTGCTCCGGGTGCTCCAGGAAAGCGAAATCAGGCGAGTGGGCGATCAGAAGACGCGGCGGGTGGATGCGCGCGTGTTGGCCGCCACGGCGCGCGATCTGGAGGCCGAGGTCCGCGCCGGCCGCTTCCGCGAGGACCTGTTCTATCGCATTAACGTCGTCGTGATCGAGTTGCCGCCGCTCCGGGACCGGCGTGAGGACATTGCGCCGCTGGCCCGCCACTTTGTCGCGCGGCTGGCGCAGCGGTTCGGCAGACCGTTGTCATTGAGCGAGGACGCCCTGGCGTGGCTCGAGCAGCAGGAATGGCCGGGTAATGTGCGCGAGCTGGAGAATGCGGTCGAACGCGCGGCCGTGTTGTCGCGCAAGGAGATCCTGGAAGCCGGCGAATTTCGGAGCGAGGCTCCCCGCGCCTCCGAGCTGGCGCCGTCGGAGGGAGAATCCTTGAGCGAAGTCGTGGCGGCTGCGGAACGCCAGGCGATCGCCAGCGCCCTGCGCGCCGCCAACGGCAACCGGCGCGAAGCGGCGAAACAACTCGGCGTGAGCCTGCGGACGCTGTTCTACAAGATCGATCGGTACGGGATTACCTAGAGGTCTCGGAGATGCAAAAACCTGCATAAGTGCAGTATTCTGCGGTGGATTTCGACGTGTCATTGCAACGTATGTCTCTGCAGCACTTCCACTTACGTGCAGGCATAGAATGTGTAAATAGGCGTGCGAACGGAGGACACATGGGTCGCAAGGGGTTCAGTCTCATTGAACTGATGTTCGTGTTCGTGCTGGCCGGCGTGATTATGGCGATCGGCTTTCCGCGGCTGCGCAACAGCGTC
>QHTW01000287.1 GCA_003220955.1 Gemmatimonadota bacterium
CTTCACGTACCGGGCACTGCTCGCGAGGGCGTTCGCGTCGTCCACGGTCAGACTGACCCGCGATCCGAAATCGATCATGATCCCGCCGCGGAACGACTGCCCCGGGTAGAGCGACAGCAGCGTAGGGCCGAGCGCCTGAATGCGCTCCTGCACCGCCTTTTGCGCGCCGCTGCCGAGCGCGACCATCGTGATGACCGCGCCGACGCCGATGATGATGCCCAGCATCGTCAGGAACGACCGCAGCTTGTTCGCGCGGATCGCCTGGAGCGCGACCTGGAAAATCTCGCCGAGCAGCATGCTAGGGCCTCGCGGGCGTCGCCTGCGGGCGCGGCGCGGTCGGCTGCTGTTGCTGCACGCCGGGCAGCCCGCCGATGTTGCGCATGCGCTGCTGCATGTCGCGTTGCGAGTTGAGCAGGGACGCGCTCGGCAGCACCAGCACCGTGTCCTGCTCAGTGAGCCCGCTCAGCACCTCGACGTAGTCGAGGTCCGTCAGGCCCGTGCGGATCTGCACGGGTGTTGGCTTCCCTTGCTTCAGCGTGAACACGATGTAGCTGGACGTCTCGCCGGTGTTGCGCCGGAACCCACCGCCGCCGGCTCCTCCACCACCGCCCATCTTCTGGAATGCGGCACGCATAGCCGCCATCGCGTTCTGCTCGGCCGGCGTCAGATCCTGACCGGACATGCGCTTCTGAATTGCGGAGCGGACCTGCGCTTCGCTCACGCCTGGCGGCAGCTGAATCGTCCGGCCGTCAGGCGTCGTCATCGTACTCCCGCCCGCGCTCCGTGCAGCGGAATCGCGGCGCGCGGCCGAGTCGCGACTGGCGACGCCACCGCCCAGCGACGCGCTGTCGCGGTTTGCGGGGGCCTGCTGCTGCTGCTGGTGGGCCGCGAGCTGCTGTTGGACATCGTTGGGATCGAGACCCAGTACCTGCGCCGCTGAGGCGACGTCGCGCTGCGTCCGCAGCGCCGCGTTCGGCACCGCGAGCACGTTGTCGCGACGCCCGACGTGAATCTCGACTTCGGTGTTCATACCCGGCTTGAGCAAGTGATTCGGATTGGGAATGCGGACCAGCACGTTGAACATCGTGACGTTCTGCTGGACGGTGGCTTGCGGCTCGATTTTGAGGACGGTGCCCTCGAACGGACGATTGGGATACGCGTCCACCGTGATCGTCGAGAGGAGGCCCGGCGACACCTTGCCGATATCCGTTTCATCGACGAGCGCGCGGATCTGTACCGTGTCGAGGTTCGCCATCCTGAACAGCACCGTGCCGCCGCCCACGTCCGTCGTCGGCGACGAGATCACGGTACCCAGCTCGACGTTCTTCGTGATGATCGTGCCGGCGAGCGGCGCGCTCAGCTTCGTATCGGTCATGCGGTCCCGCGCGTTCTCGAGATCCGAGCGCGCGCGGATCACCGCCGCGTTGGCATTCGCGTAGTCCAGCTTGGCGGTGTCGTATTCCGTCTGCGTGATCGCCTGCGCCTTGAACAGCGTGTCCGACCGCGCGAGCTGTGCCTTCGCGTTGCTGAGCTGCGCCTGGGCGACCTGCAGGTTCGCCTCCGCCTGCGCCAGGTTGTTGCGCGGGATGCGCGGGTCGATCGTCGCGAGCAGTTGACTCTTCTTCACGTCGTCGCCCGTCTGCACGTTCATCCCGATGATCTCGCCTGAGGCCTTCGACTTCACGTCGACCGTCAGCACGGGCTCGATGGCGCCCGACGCGGACGCCGACACGACCAGGTTGCGGCGCTGGACCGTGGCAGCCGGCGATGCCGGTAAGCACGAGCGCCGTGGCGCTTGCCCAGAAGTATTTGTTCACGTCTGACCTTCCATCTTCTCATCGCGCGCGACTTTGCCATCGAGCAGGTGAATTTGGCGGTGCGCGTTCGCCGCGATGTCATGTTCGTGCGTCACCAGCACGATGGTCTGGCCCGTCCGGTGCAACTCCTGGAAAACCCCCATGATTTCGTTTCCCGTCGCCGAGTCGAGGTTGCCCGTTGGCTCGTCGGCGAGCAGGATGCTGGGGGAGTTGACGAGTGCCCGCGCAATCGCCACGCGCTGGCGCTGTCCGCCCGAAAGCTCGTTGGGCCGGTGATCCATGCGGTCGGCCAGCTGCACCTGGCTCAGAGCGTGGGCCGCGCGCTCGCGCCTTTCCTTGGCAGCCATGCCGGCGTAGATGAGCGGCAGCTCCACGTTGTGCAGCGCGTCGGCGCGGGGCAGCAGATTGAAGGTCTGAAAGACGAACCCGATCTCCTTGTTGCGGATGCGGGCCAGCTCGTCGTCGGTGAGGTCGCTCACCTTCTGCCCATTCAGCCAGTACTCCCCGGTCGTCGGCGTATCGAGACAGCCGATCAGGTTCATCAGCGTCGACTTACCCGACCCCGACGGACCCATGATTGCGACGAACTCGTTCTTCTTGATCT
>QHTW01000288.1 GCA_003220955.1 Gemmatimonadota bacterium
CTCCGTCGCCGCCGCCAGGTTCGCCCTCGCGATGTCGATTTGTACGTACGCCGTCGCCGCGGCGGCGAGCTGCTGCGTGAGCGCCGCGTTGACTTGGCGGCGCGCATCTTCGGCACGGGCGTTGGCGACTTCGCGTTGCACCGTCGCCGCCGTTTGCTGCTGCTCCCGCGCGAAGCCGTTGAGAATCGTCCAGCTCAGCGTAAAGCGCAGCGAGTTCACGTTGCGGTTGGGGAGATCGAAGCCCTGCCACGGCTGCACATAACCCTGGCTCGACGTGGAGTAAGAGACGCTCAGCGTCGGCAGGTATTGCGAGCGTTGGTCCCAGACCGTGGCGCCGAACGCGCGCGCCTGCTCTTCGGCTTGGATGACCTGCGGCGAGTTCTGGAGCGCCGCGACCCGCAACCCCGCGGAGTCAGGGAGCGCCGGCAGCGTGCTGTCGGGAATCGCGCGCACGAGACTGTCGATGCCGACCTGGCGACCGAGATTCGCCTGGGCGGTGGCCAGGTTCGCCTGGGCCTGGAGCAGCGCGATCCGCGCGTTGCCGAAGTCCACGGTCGAGCGCAGCGAGTCCGAGCGCGTCGCCGAGCCGGCATGCAGCTTGTCGATCGAGATTCGCAGCTGCTGCCGCGCGCGGTCCAGCTGCGATTCCGCGACGCGCACCAGCTCCTCGTTGGCCAGCGCGTTGTAGAAGGCCTGCTTCGTCTGAAGCGTCACCTGATACTGTTGATTGGTGTACCCGGCGTCCGCGGCGGATATGGTGGCCGCGGCGTTCCGGTAGCGCTGAATCCGGCGCAGTCCGTCGAACAAGTCGAGGCTGAGCGTCAGGCCCGAGCTGTACTGGTAGCTGCCGGCCTGCGCGGGCAGCCCGTTCACAATCGACCCCGTGTTTTGCCGGAAGGCGCTCGAGTTCACCGTGATCGTCGGGATGAACGCGCCGACCGCAGCTAGCCGCTGCATGCCGGCGTTCGACTGGTCACCCCGCGCCTGGACCATGGCGGGCTGAACCGTGAACGCGCGTTGAATCGCCTCTTGCAGGGTGATCGGGTGCTGTGCCGCGGCGGGGCGAGCAAGCGAAGCTGCCAGCACGGTTGTCAGGATACGGACGGTCCAGCGCATTAGTGACGCTCCCCCGGTGCACCTTTGGCCGAGTCTTCCCGCTCCCTACGGTGATGCTCAGCCCGGTCGATCAGTTGCTGGTGACGCGTGCGCTGCTCGGGAGTGAGCTGCGCGTCGATCTCCGCGCGCATGCGGGCCTTGATGGAATCGAAGCGCGGCCGGACCCGCGCCCACAGGGAATCGGTCTCGGGGCGGTGCCGCGCGATGATCGCGCGCACGGAGTCGCGCTGCGCGGCGCTGAGATCCAGCTGGCGGGTCA
>QHTW01000151.1:0-13278 GCA_003220955.1 Gemmatimonadota bacterium
CGTCTTCAGGAGCGCTTTCAGCTCGTTGAAGGTGAGACTGTCGCGCACCGCGAGCGCGCTCACGATTGCCAGCCGCACGCGCTCGTGAATCAGCCGGTCGAGCTCCGCCGCCGGCTGCGATTTCGTCTTCACCGGTCGTTCCGCTTCCACGCGGGTGAGTCGCGCCGTATTGCCCTTAGCCACCGTACCTCCGGGCGATAGTGAAACCGAATGCGATGTTGAGACCACCAAATCCCACCGCCATGAACCAGGGCCACCACCGAAATGGCGTAAACAGCGCCACGGTCCCGAGCACCATGAAGCACACCCCCATCAGGGGAACGACACGGACCGAGAAGGCGCCGGCGGTCGCGACGGCGGTGCCGTACAGCAGCAGCCAGGTCCCCGGCATGAGCGAATACAGCTGCGCTCGATACAGCGCGATCGTCAACAGCGCGCCGACGACGATGGGCGGCAGAAAACTGAGGCCAAACCGCCGTCCCGGTCCCGACAGCACCGGATCGTTGGCGGCGCGGGCCTTCTGGACCAGCGCCGCGCTGCTGACGACCACGGCGAGCGCCGCTTCACCTAGCCACACCGCGAGCCAGTCGGCGGACCGTGCTTGCCGCAGCCCCAACCAGGTAGAGGCCAGGGCGGTGCAGCCGACCACGACCATCCCCCAGCCGGGCACCGCCGTAAACGAGCCGGCCCGCTCCATGGCGGAGCGGATGAACTGGAGATTGTCGAGCGCCCGGTCGCGGAGCGGCTGCGGCGAGCTCATGGCATCAAAGCTAGGGCGGGAAGGGGTTCTGTCAAGTACTTTGTAATGTAAAGTAAATCAGCGGTTTTTGAGCCGCCGCACGAGCTTGAGCCCAGACCAGACGTCGTCCACGGCGGCGACCTTCACGTCCACCAGGCCGGTCGGCAGCGCGACGGCCCGCACCACGTCTTCGGTGATGTCGGTGACGACACCGGAGCTCTTCTTTGGCCAGGAGATCCAGAGGGCGCCGTCGGGCGTGAGCGCGCCCAGTAGCCGCGGAATCTCGTTCTCGAGGACCGCGCGGTCACGCGTGAAGAAAAGAATGAAGGGGTAGGTGCCGCTGACTCGCGACGCGATCCGAACTCCGGCTGGCAACTTGCCCAACGTCGCTCGAAAGCCCCGGGGCGGATTGAGGATCGCAATCCGCGTCCGGGGCTTGATGCCGAGCTTATCGACTAACGACCGGCTGCTGTAGCCTGCCACGACCTACTGCACGCAGTTCCCATGCGGGTCCGGCTTTGGTTTGTCGACCACGACCCGATGGTCCAGGTTCGCCACCGTCGTCGCGATGTCGTACACGAACTGCGCCACGTGCGCCAGCTTGTCGTAATCGATGTACTCCGGCTCGTCCGTCACCTGGTGATAGTCGCGATGGTTGCCGGTCGTGAAGAACGCGATCGGGATGCCGTAGCGTGCGTACATGTAGTGATCGCTGCGACAGTAGTACTGCTCCGGATGACCGGACGCGTCGAACTGATAGTCGAACGTGAACGGTTGTTTCCGTGCCTTGTTGACGCTCTCGATCAGATCCCCCAGCTCGGTCGATAGGCGGCGCGTCCCGATGAGCTGGAGGTATCCCGGCCCACCGCCGGTCTCGTCGTCGGCGCGGCCGCGCCCGATCATGTCCATGTTGAGCTGCGCCACGATCGAGTCCCGCGTCACCGTCGGATGATCGGTGAAGTACTGCGACCCAAACAGCCCCAGCTCCTCGCCCGTATGCCAGACGAAGATGAGCGAGCGTTTCGGCTTCGCTTTCGCCCCGGCGAACGCTTCGGCCATCTCCAGCACCGCGACCGTCCCTGAGCCATCGTCATCCGCGCCGTTGAAGATCGAGTCCCGGCGCGCCGGATGGAGCCGGTGCAGGCTGTCGAGATTCACGTGGATCTGCTGCAGCTGATCCGGCGTGACCCGATGCGTCGGCGACGCGAGCTGCAGCTTGCGAACGGCGTCGTTGTAGGCGCGGATGGAATCGTGGTCCACCGCGTCATGGTCGAAGCCGACGTGATCGTTGTGAGCCCCGATCGCGACGTACTCGCCGCGCAGCTTCGGATCACTGCCAGGCAGAATGGCGACGACGTTCCGGGCGGGCGCCGGCGTCTCGCTGAACGAAACCGAGCCGTGCAGCGTCTTTCCGGTCGCGCCCGCGCGGAGGCTGTCGAGAGGCGCGCCCAGTAACGTCCTCGCCCCGCCGGCGTTCACGTAGACGTAGACGGGCAGGCTGGTCGTGTCGCTCAGCGCCGCGCCGTCCTTCAAAATCGTCTGCGGCTGCCGGAAGAAATCGATCGCTTGCGGCGGGAAGGTTTCGAGCGCCACGACGGCGATACCGGCCGCCGCGCGATACTTCGCGAGCAGCGCACCGCGGTTCACCTGCGCCGCGGGGGGCAGATTCGGCCCCCGCCGCACGGCGAGGACGATGAACTTCCCGCTCGCCTGCTCGGGCGACAGTTGCGTGCTATCGCCGAGCACGCCGGCGTACACTGCCTGGACACCATCGAAGGCCCGCGTCGCCACGCCCGGATCGCGCGGGACGAAGTCATCCCAGGGACGCAGCGATGTGCCATCGACGGAGAGGGCCGCGCTCGCATCGAGCTGTCGCTTGACGAGCGGCACGTTCTGGAAGTAGCCGCCGGAATCCCCCGCGGGCTGCAGCCCGAATCGTTTGACCTCGGACGCGATGTACGCCGTGGCCTTGAGATTGTATTCGCTGCCGGCCAGGCGGCCCATCATGGAATCGTCGGAATACAGATACAAGCGGGTCATGAGATCCGCCGGAGTGATGGCGGTTTGCGTGCGCGCCGGAGCATGCTTGAGCGGCAACGCCATTTGTGCCGCGGCCGGCGACGCCAGCGCCAGAAGAGCACCGAGGGTTACAAGACGACAAGCTGCCTGCATGGGACGGTCTCCAAAGGGAAAAAGGGAAGGGGAAGCACCTGCGAATAAGACGTCCAACCTCGCCGTTTCGTTGCGCCCTGTCACGTCGGGGTTTGGTTAGGAACGGGCGTGGGTGTCTCGCGTGAGCGGCGGCCCAGCGAGCGAGCCAGGATCCCGAGCCCCGCAGCTTGCCCCTCGCGGCGCGGCAGGGCGCGGTACAGCAGGATAATGACCACCCACGTCAACCAGCTCGCGCGTTCGGCCCACGTCAGCGAGCGCAGCATGAACCAGGGCTGGGTCACCGGCGCGGTCCACGCCTGCCAGTCGCCCTGGACCAGGGCGAGCGGCCGGGCGAAGACGCGGTTTGTGTGAAAGCCCTGCGCGCCCGGGTGTGAAACGTTCCAGACGCAGGTGACCTGTCCCCAGCCGTGATTGTCGCTTGCGCCGACAACCACCAGATCGTGACTCGCCGCGAGCGCCACCACCTGGCGACGGAGGTCCGACGGAAACCCCAATGCCTTGGGCGCGCAGTTGACGATCTCGAATCCGTCGACCCCGCCGAGCACGAAGGCGCTCAGCTCCTCCTCGTGATAGCGCCAGTACTCGGGCAGCGACGCGATGCTCAGTCCACCCTGGCGTTCGATCACCGCAAACATCCGGATCATGCGGGCCGTGCTCTCCCCGAAGCTGTCGCGCGGCAGAGCCTCGACACGCCCGATTGCCACGACGTGCTGGCGATAGACGCTCCACTCGACGCCGGGCAGCAAGCTGATCGAGGTGCCCTCGGGCACGGGCAGAGATCCGTCATAGATGACATTGTGATCGGTGACATACGTCGCCTGGAATCCCTGGCGCTCGTGCCATTGGGCGAGTTTGGCGAGCGTCCAGCCGGGCCGGCCGTCGTGTGAGGCGTTCGTGTGGGCGTGATAGTCGATCACGGTGCCCGGGCCGTCGCTGACGAGGCGGGGCACGGGACGCGGCAGCAGCAACGCGGCGACGACAAGCGCCACCAGCGCGAGGGGGCCGAGCAACGCACTCGCGACGATGCGGCGCCAGCTCAATGAGTCACTCGACGCCCGGATCGCGCCCCAGGCGGCGAGGAGCAGGACCCAGACGACGACCGCCCACACTGCGCGCGCCAGGCTGAAGAAGGTCACTGCGTCGAGGGTATCGGAGAGAGGTGCGAAGATGACATAGAGCATGGGGCGATCGAGATCCGCGTCGCCTGGCGCGGAGCCCGTCACGGCATCGACCAGCGCGGGCAACGGGTGAATCGCCGTCAGGAGCAGCAGGACCACCAGCGCGATCGCGACCGGGTGGCGGCGCAGCAGGTTCACTCGCAAATTCCCCGCATGTCGGGTCGGGTAGAAGCTAGTAGTCGCTGGCTCCGCACGCGATGATCGACCCTCGCCGCCGCCTCGCCGAGCTGCCCGCGCTGGTGCTGGACCCGTGGCGCGACCGGCGCGACAGCGAGTGGCAGCGCGCCCCAGCCGGAAAGTGGACCCCCGCGCAGATCGTCGAGCACCTCGCGCTCGGTCTCACGTTGAGCGCCGAAACGTTTCATGCGCGCCGCAATCACGCACCGATGTCCCGCCGATCGCGCACGCCCGCCCAGCAGGTCGCCCGGTTCTTCATTTTCGGATTGCGGTGGTTCCCGCCGGGCCGGAAGGCGCCGGAACGCACGACGCCGCCGCCGGGAATCAGCCGGACGACGGCGGAAGCGCATTTCCTCGCTGGGATCGATGCATGGGATCAAGTCGATCGCGCCTTGATGCCGGAGCGTCGCGCGAATCTCTTCGTGAAGCATCCGCGCATGGGTGACTTGACGATCGAGGAATGGATGCGATTCCACGTGATTCACGCGCGTCACCACGCGCGCCAGATCCGGGAACGCGTCACCGGCGAATGAGTCGCAAGCGCGACAAGGAAAGGGTCGTCATCCGCGTGCCGAACCCGCGCGCGCCGGTCAAAGAGCGTCTCAAGACTCCCGGCCACAAAGTCCACCGTTCCAAAAAGGCGTATCGCAGGCACGAGAAGCACCAAAAAACCGTCGACCTCGACTAGATTTCGCAAAGACATGCCTGCCGTTGCCGACGCCAAACGCGGGGATTTCACCGCCAATCCCCGCGTCCTCGTCGTCACTCTCATGGCGGTGTTCATCGGTGTCGCCAGCGCGTTCGTCGCGCTCGCGCTCACCAAGCTGATCGGCTTCTTCACCAACCTCTTTTACTACCAGCGCATCGCCATCGGCGATTTCACATCGCCGGCCGCGCATCATCTCGGCCTCTGGTCGGTGTTCATTCCCGTCATCGGCGGCCTGATCATCGGACTGATGGCCCGGTACGGCTCGGAAAAGATCCGCGGCCACGGGATTCCGGAAGCGCTCGAAGCGATCCTCATCGGTCGCAGCCGCATGGAAGCACGCGTCGCCGTCCTCAAGCCGCTCTCGTCGGCGCTCTCGATCGGGACGGGCGGGCCGTTCGGCGCCGAGGGGCCGATCATCATGACCGGCGGCGCGTTTGGATCGCTGTTCGCCCAAGGGTTCCATATGTCGGCGGCCGAGCGCAAGACGCTGCTCGTCGCGGGCGCGGCGGGTGGCATGTCGGCCATCTTCGCCACACCGGTCGCGGCGGTGCTGCTCGCCGTCGAGCTGCTGCTGTTCGAGTGGAAGCCGCGCAGCTTCATCCCCGTGGCGAGCGCGGCCGCAGTGGCCGCTGCGTTGCGCGTGCCGCTCATGGGCGCGGGGCCGGTGTTCGCGACCCGTGCGCATCTGCCGCTCGCTCCGCTCGCTTTGCTGAGCGCCCTCGCGCTCGGACTATTCGCCGGCTTCGGATCGGGCCTGCTGACCCGGCTCGTCTACGCATCGGAGGACTTCTTCGCGAAGCTGCCGATCCACTGGATGTGGTGGCCCGCAATTGGGGGACTGGTGGTGGGGATTGGGGGCTTGTTGTATCCCCGCGCCCTCGGAGTCGGCTACGACGTAATTCGCGACCTCTTGAATGCACGGCTTGTCGGGATGTTTCTGCTCGGCTTGCTCATCACCAAGGCCGTGATCTGGGCGATCGCACTAGGCTCTGGAACGTCGGGCGGTGTACTTGCGCCCTTGATGATCATGGGCGGCGCGCTCGGCGCGTTGGTCGGTCCCGTTCTGCCGGGCGGGGATCCGGGCGTGTGGGCGGTACTCGGCATGGGCGCGATGCTGGGTGGGACGATGCGGGCACCGTTCACCGCGATCGCGTTCATGCTTGAAGTGACGCACGACGTCAATCTGCTGCCCGCGATGCTGGTCGCCTGCGTCGCCGCCGATGCGGTCACCGTGCTCCTCATGAAACGGTCGATTCTCACCGAGAAAATGGCGCGGCGCGGCCATCACGTGATGCGCGAGTACATCGTCAACCCGCTGCATCTGATGCGCGTGGCGGACGTGATGGAGAAGGATGTGCCGACCGTCCCCGCGTCGCTCCCCGTCGATGGGTTGTTTGAGCGACTGGCGGACGAAGATCCGGTCATGGCGCGACGCCAGGAATGGCCGGTCGTGGACGACGCCGAACGACTCGTCGGGCTCGTGACGCGCGGCGACCTCGTGCGGGCGTTGGACCGTGAAGACGGAGAGGGCGACACCGTGCGGGATCTGGGAAGTCGCCGGTTGGTCGTCACCCATCCCGACGAGCTCCTCGAGGAGGCAACGGCGAAGATGATCACACACGACATCGGGCGGCTGCCCGTGGTCGATCGGGCCGACCCGAGCAAGCTTGTCGGGCTCCTCGGCCGTGCCGGAGTCATGGCCGTATGGCTGCACGCCGCGCGCGAGGAACAGCCTCGCGATTCGGGGTGGCTGACGGGACGGCTGAGCAGGTTCCGGCGTCCTAAAACCTGAAGCCGGCCGCCAGGTTCAGGTGGTTGACGGTGAAGTCGCCGGCCTGATAGCGCGTCTGGAGGCGGCGAAACTCGAAGCCGAACACCAGCGGGCCGGGCGGACGCCACTCGACGTGCCCCTCGCATACGAAATTGCGGAATCGTCCCGTTGCCGGCACATCGGTATCCTTGGGATCGTCGATGCCGCAGCCGCCGCCGAACATCCAGCCCGTACGCGGGCGCACGTTCAACTGGCCCCATCCGCCTTTCGTGCGCACGGGCGCGCCGCCGACCCCGTTATTCTGTCCGATCCCGCCCCCGCCCAGCCCGGCGATCGCCTGGCCGATGAACGCTTCGCCGAGGATCTCGGCGGGCCCGAACTTGAGTCGCGTGTCGAACGTGACGGCGCGTGACTGGAGCAGGGAATCGCCCGTGAGCGAGTCGAAACCGCGCAGCCAGCCGATGTGGCCGCCGATCGCCACCTCGCTGGGATCATCCGTCGGTCCCCACCCCAGCCGCACGCGGCCTTCGACGTAGGGGCGACCGCTTCGTTCGCCCGAGTCTGCTTGTGTGGTGAGAGCCCCTTGTGGCGCACCGCTGATCGGGGCCAGCACCGCACCCTGGACCGCGAGACGAAACGTGTATCCGTATTCCCACGTGACCCGCGCCTGCGGAATCCAGAACCAGAGATTGCCGGCATTGCTGAAATCCGGTACGCCTACTCCCGCCAGCGAACGCGGATTGCGATCCGAAACCAGCGCGGTTTCCTGGCCCAGCAGGATTTGCACATGGGTCCATTGGACGGTGCCGATGGCCCGGCGCAGGCGCAGTAGCGGGAAGTTTCGATTGCCGGCGGCCGCTTGTTGTCCGCCGAAGAAGTCGACGTCGACCTCCCCACTGAAAGCGCCGCCGAGCACGTCGGGGTCGGTGACGAAGACGCCGAGCCGCGTCTGTCGCATCGTGGCACTGGCGCCCGTCACACCGGTCGCGTCCGTATCGGCGAAGACGGGGACGTCACTGTTGTTGGTGCGCGCGCTATTATAGAAACCGTTCATGAGCACGGTGCCGGTGAACTCGACCGTGCGTTTGTGGGGCGGGGGCGGTGGTGGAGGGGATGCAGGCTGCTGTGTAGAGAGAGAGAGCAAAAGCAAGACCTGCATCACGGCTCGCTCCTGGCGACTTGGTTGGCACTACAGTAAGCTCCACGCCCTCGGACGCAACAGCTTCGGGAGATTCGTGATGCGTGTGGTGGGTATCGTCATGCTGCTCGCCGTCGGCGGGCTGATGTCCGACGCGGGGATATCAGGCCGGATCGTGATTCTCGAGAAAGACAACAAACCGTCGCCGGATCTGAGCGACGCGGTGCTGTATCTGGAAGCGCCCGCCAGCGTGTCGACCGCGGGCAAGCCGGTCACCGTTGAGATCGCGATTACGGACAAGACGTACGCCCCACACGTCGTCGTCGTGCCTGTCGGCTCGACGGTGCGCTTTCCGAACCACGATCCGTTCAATCACAACGTCTTCTCGGTGAGCGAGCCCAACAGCTTCGACCTGGGGCTCTACGGTCGGGGCGAGGCAAAGAGCAATACGTTCGATCATCCCGGTCTGGTGCGGGTGTACTGCAACGTCCACCCGCGCATGGTCGCCTACGTGCTCGTCATGGAGAACCGGTACTACGCGCAGCCGCTTCACCATCGACAACGTGCCCGGCGGGCGCTATCGCCTCCACGTCTGGCACGAGCGTATTCCCAGCGAAGTCGTCAAGGACGTCATGGCCGGGGCGGGGGCGGGGGCCACGCAACAGGAGCTGCAGATTTCGCTGAATGCCCGCGGCTACCAGTGGGAGCCCCATCGCAACAAGTACGGACGAAACTACCCCACCAATGCCGGGCGCGAGCGCTACTAAACCCGCGTTCGGGCTGACCGCCAAGATCTTCGTCGCCTCGACACTGCTCGTGGTGGCGGTGCTCGGGATTACGTTCGGCGTCACGTCGGTGCAGGCAAATCGCACGGCGGACGCCTCGATCCACCGCGCACTCTTATCGACACGCCGGGCCGTGGACGACTATCTCACGGCTCGCACGCGCACGTTAGGGCGTGCGACCACGGTCGCGACGGACGTCCCGCAGTACCGGCAGCGGCTGCTCAACCAACGCGATCGCTCCGAAGCCCTGGATCAGGCCGACGACATCCAGGGGCTGGTCGACGCGGCGTGGGTGCTGGTCACGAACAGCGACGGGATCCTGATCGCGCGCACTGATTATCGCGAGCAGTACGATCGCGACCTCTCGATCGCGCCGCTCATCGCGAACGCGCTCTCGGGCGACCAAACGAGTGGCGCCTGGCTCGACGACGTGCAGGGGACGATGTACATGGCGATCGGCACGCCGCTGCGCGATCGCCCGACCGCGGCGCCGCTGGGCGCGCTCGTCGCGACCTACCAGATCGACGACTCGCTCGACGTCGTGTTCTTCGCGCTCGATACGCTGGGTAAGCCGGTCGTCGTGGGGAGCACTGTGCCGGCGCAAGAGATCGGCCCCGCGCTGCAAAGCTCAGTACAGGCGGCAGCGCTGGCCGCGGATACCGGCGGCGAGGGCATGGCGCTCGCTGCGGCGCTGGGGAAGCAGCACATGATCGGCCTGGCCGGAGCGATTCGTTCGCCCTCGGGCGACGTGCGCGGCGGATTCGTCGCGCTGCGCTCCCGGGAATCGGAGTTGGCGGCGTTCAATGCGCTGCGGCGCACGATGTTGTGGGCGGTGGGGCTGGGTGTCGTGCTCGCGCTAATCTTCGCCTTCGTCCAGGCGCGACAGATCGCCGGTCCGGTGCGCCGGCTCGCGATTGCGACCCGTAAGGTGCAGGACGGCGACTACAGTGTCGACGTCGCGGTACAGTCGCGCGACGAAATCGGCATTTTGTCGCAGGCGTTCAAGAGTCTCGTCGAAGACCTCAAGGAAAAGGCGGCGCTGGTCGAATACATGATGCAGGCATCGGGCAGCGCGGCGACGCAGCCGATTACCTCGACGCCCACGGCGGTCCGTGCGGTCGACGGCGGCCAGCTGCGGCCCGGCGCCACTTTCGCCGGCCGTTATGAAGTCAAGGAAATGCTCGGCGCGGGCGGGATGGGCGTCGTGTATCGCGCATTCGACCGCGAGCTGCAGGAGCCCGTCGCGATCAAGACGCTCAAACCGGAGGCCATGGCCGGCGGCAGCGTCGCGCTCGATCGCTTCAAGCAGGAGATCCGACTGGCGCGGAAGATCGCCCACCGCAACGTCGTCCGGACCTACGATCTCGGCGAGCAGCACGGGATGTATTACCTGACGATGGAGTACGTCGAGGGCACCTCGCTCAAGCAGTTGATCGTGTCGCGCGGCAAGCTGCCCGTCGCGGTGACGTTGACCGTCGGCAAGCAGCTCTGTCGCGCGCTCGAAGTCGCGCATGCCGAGGGCGTGATCCACCGGGACATCAAACCGCAGAATATCGTCGTGGAGCCGAGCGGTTTTCTAAAGGTGATGGATTTCGGCATCGCGCGGCTTGCCAATCCGCCGCAGGGCAAGGGATTGACGGAGGCCGGGGTGTCGATCGGCACACCGGATTACATGTCGCCCGAACAGCTATCGGGGGCGGAACTCGATCCGCGCAGCGACCTCTACGCCGCAGGCGTCGTGCTGTTCGAGTGTATCACGGGGCGAGTGCCGTTCGAGGCCGAGACGACGTGGGCGTTGGTGGCGAAGCACCTCGAAGAAGAACCGCCCGATCCCCGCAAGTTCAATCCGGACGTTCCGGGCCCGCTGGCGGCCGTGATCCTGAAAGCGATGGCGAAGCAGCCCGATGACCGCTACGCGACGGCGTCGGACATGCACGACGCGCTCGCGCGCCTGGGGTGATCGCCCTCGTCAGGGCCGGCGCGCGTTGTTCGATTGCTGATACACAATGATGATGACCAGGTCGTCGGAACCGACCTGGTGTATGCCGTGCGAGCTGCCGGTTCGGGTCAAGATCGGCTATCGCGCTATTGCTGGCGTCGTGATGCGCACGTCGCGGAACGTGGCGCGCTCCGTGACGGCGGCGTTGTGTGAACAGACGAACAGCCCGACGTAGACGGTATCGGGGAGTGAGACGCCGGTAAGTCGCTGGGTGACGAGCGTGTCGCCAAACTGCGCGACCGACATGTAGTAGACCCCGTCGCGCCGCTCGAGCTGGATTATGGCGTCCGCGTCGGGGAGGCTGTCCGCTGACTTCTGCTCCTCCGTGATCGCGCCGGTCTGCCGGCGGAACTGGAGCGACATCAAGCCGTTGCCGTGCAAGGCGGCGGTAACGTGAGCGCTGCCCGGTTCGAGCGAGGGCCGAATGGTCCAACCGATCTTCCGATGCTCCTCGACGCCGGCGCCGATAAAGCGCGCCCGCGTAGAGAGGACAAAGTTGCCGCTGATCCGTTTCCAGACGAAATGAAAATCGTCGCGCGTGTCCCACATGTTCTGACCCGAGCCCGCGACCAGGTACGTCTGCTGTTGCGGATCGTATGAGGCGGAACCTCTTGCTCTGCCAATGTTCGTGTGCGCGGTAAAGACGCCGACCGGACTCTGAGCGGCGAGGACGCGGCCGACAAAGGCAGAGCTCAGCGCGAGCGTGAGCAGGCAGTTAGGAAGCTCCACGCTGCCGAACCTGGAGAATTATTTCTGCGACCGCAAATAGCACCGCCAAGCCCGCCGACCCCGCGATCCAAAACATGCCGGTGCGCAGGATGAGATTGACGATTGCCGCGGTAAGCGCACCGTAGGCCAAAATGAGCAGGGGCGACCGCTTGTATGGTCGGGGCTTTGGACGCCGCAGTTCGTGCATGCCCTTTCGGGTAGGGATGCCGCCCATCACACTCCCGCGAACCAGGGATACCCCTGATCTTCCCAGTACCCGCCCGGCCGCTCGGCGGTGAACGTCACCGACACCAGATACTTCGTCATTTTGTAGCCGAGTTTGGTGGGCGAGTACAGACGCAGCGGCGCGCCATGCGACGCCGGCAGTGGGTTGTCGTTCATCCCGTAGGCTAGAATCGTCTGCGGGTGCATCGCGCTCGCGAGATCCCAGCCGTTCGAGTACCCCGAGTCGAACGAGTCGAAGCGCACGTAGCGCGCTTGGGGCAGCATGCCGCAGCGCTCGGCGACCGCCGACAATGCGACGCCTTGCCACGTCGCGATCGCGCTCCATCCCTCGACGCAGTGGTGCTTGACCGTGTAGGTCGTTCGCGGCATCGCCTGGAGATCGTCGATTGACAGCGTCAGCGGCTGCCGGACCAATCCGCCGACCTGCAACCGCCACGCAGCCGGGTCGCGCAGCATCGGCATCATCGGCGAGATGAAATAACTCGGCAGGTGGGTCGCCCGCTCGGCGATGTCGTACTCGGGCGCTAGGCGGTGCTGCGAAAACAGGATCTTCTCGCCGACCCAGTCGTTCAGGCGACTGACGTCGAGCAAGAGCGGGCGAACGGCGTTGCCGCCGTCCCAGCCGCATGCCGCGACCACCGAGCTGAGGCCTCCCGCGAGACCCAACTGCAGGAACCCTCGCCGATCGACTCGTGCCGACCTGCCATCGTGCCGACGTGCTACGTGATCGTCAGTCATGCGAAGGAAATCTCCCCCGATACCAGCCGGAGATCATGGCCCGCAGCGACGCGGGATCCACCACGAACACGAGAATGACGTGCACGATGAGAAAGCCGGTGAAGATCCACACTGCCCAGAAATGCCAGTACCGTGCCGCCTGGAATCCGCCGAACAGGGCGGTGAGCCAGGAGAATTGCGTCGGCTTGTAGATCGCGAATCCCGTGAGGACCGACAAGACGCCCAGCAGAATAATGAAGGTGTACGCGAGCTTCTGGAGGGGGTTGTGTTTTCCCTGCGGCGGGTGCTCCTTGCGCAATCGCAGATAGTATTTCTGCATCTCGATCGCGCCACGAATATCGCGCGGCCGGAACAAGAGCGACCGCCATTCGCCGCTAGCCGCCAGGTACGACAGATACAACACGCCGCCGGCGATGAGCGGCCACATCAGCGCGAAGTGCCAGTTCAGTCCGCCCGCGAGCCATCCGCCCAGCCGGCTCCAGTGCGGAAAGCCATGCCCTTCGAACGCATTCACGTAGGACGGACCGTCGCGCTCGCCGAAGCGCGCGTACGCGGTATAAATCTGCAACCCGCTCATGATCATACCGGCGAGCACCACGAACGTCAGCCAATGCGTCAGGCGCACAATCCAATGATGTCGTTTGACCGGTTCCGGTTTGGGCCGTGCAGGGGGCGGGGGCGGGGGCGGGGACGGCGATTTCGGGACCGGAGTGCCAGTCATGCGCTAAGTATATTCTCTGACATGCGCGCGGCAACGTTGCTCGCGATCACATGCCTCGTGTCCTGCCGGTCGCAGCAAGCGGCCGTCACGACTGGCAACGCCGACTCGCTGAGTTTTGCCGAGGTGGCGTCGGCCGACTCGGCGGACAGCGTGCTGCTCAAACCGCGCGTCGTGACGGAGCCAACCGTGGTCGTGTT
>QHTW01000151.1:13293-14560 GCA_003220955.1 Gemmatimonadota bacterium
TCGCGGCGACGTTGGCCCGCCACAACATCAAGCTCGTGCCGACCAACTCCGACACGATCTATGTCGCGCTGCCCAATCGCCAGCGCCGCACGATTCTGCTGACCGGCGTGGACTATCCTTTTGGGTACGTACTCGTCGAGCCGGGAGCCGCGGAGCGTATTCTCGCGGGTCTCTACGCGGACGACGAGCTGCTCGACGAAGTCCAAGCCTATTTCGACCTGCCGCCTTCCGACAGCGTCGACGCGAAGCCGCGAATCTCGACTTGAGTAAATCGCTGCTGCTGCGCGGCGGGCGGGTGGTGACGATGGATGCCTCCCGCCGCATCCTGAACGCCGATGTGCTCATCGAAGACGGGCGAATCAAACGCATTGGACGGTTGGACGGTCGGACGGTTGGACGGTCAAAGCCAATCACGATCGATTGCAGCGGGCTTCCAGGCGCACATCCATCTCTGTCAAACTCTCTTCCGTGGCCTCGCGGACGATCTGTCGCTCGAGGCGTGGTTGGCCCAGCGCATCTGGCCGCTCGAAGCCGCGCATACCGAAGCCTCCGTTCACGCGTCCGCTATGCTCGGTGCTGCGGAGTTGTTGCTCGGCGGCACGACTGCCATTCTCGACATGGAGACGGTGCGTCACACCGGCGCCGCCTTCGAGGCGCTCGAGTCGATTGGGATCCGCGCGACAGCGGGAAAGTGCCTGATGGATGCTCCCCCCCCGGCGAATCCACCGGCACTTCGCGAGTCGACCGACCAGGCGATCACCGAAAGCGCGGACTTGTGCGCGCGCTGGCATGGCGCCGCGGGTGGGCGGTTGCGCTACTGTTATGCCCCACGCTTCGCGCCGAGCTGCACGGGGCCGCTGCTCAGAGCGGTGAGCGATCTCGCCGAGCGAAGCGGGGCGACGATTCACACGCACGCCGCGGAAACGCCGCTCGAGCTGGATACGGTCAAGCGCGAGACCGGCCATGACGAGATCGCCTACCTCGACTCGGTTGGGATCTCGGGGCCACGGGCGGCGCTGGCGCACTGCGTCTGGGTCGACCGCGATGGCATCGCTGCGCTCGCGCGCCAGCAGACGAACGTCGTCCATTGTCCCAGCTCGAACTTGAAGCTGGGCAGCGGCATCGCCCCAATTCCCGAAATGCTCGCCGCCGGTTGCCGGGTCGCCATCGGCGCGGATGGGGCGCCCTGCAACAATCGCCTCGACGCCTTCGCCGAGATGCGTCTCGCCGCGCTGATTCAGAAGCCACGGCTCGGACCGGACGCGCT
>QHTW01000277.1:0-2081 GCA_003220955.1 Gemmatimonadota bacterium
CGCCAACAGGATGACCGTCTGCGTCGAGAATCGGCGAGATGCTCATCGACACCTCCACGCGCGTGCCGTCCTTTCGCATGCGCGTGGTCTCGTAATGCTCAATGTGCTCGCCGCGCCGCAGGCTCTCGAAGACGCTGGCCAGCTCTTCACGGTGGTCCGGTGGCACGATCAGCGTGATCGTCTTTCCGATGACCTCCTCGGCCGCGTATCCGTAGAAGCGCGTCGCGGCTGCGTTCCATGTTGTGATCGTTCCATCAAGCGTTTTGCTGACAATGGCATCGTCCGCCGATTCCACCATGGCCTTGAAGTATGCGACGGCGGACTCGGCCTGCTTGAGTTCCGTGACGTCTCGCGTGACGCAGCGGGCGTGCACGAACTGCCCGTTCTCCATCCGCGCGTTCGCACTGAGCAGCACGTAGCGGATCGATCCATTGCGGTGCCGCAGCCGCGTCTCGACATTGCGGACGGTCTCTCCCGCGCCCAGACGCCGCAGGACATCGTCAACGATTTGCGGGTCGACGTGGAACTGGCGCACGTCCCGACCGACATACTCGTCGCGGCCATAGCCAACGAGGTCCAGCTCGGCGGGGTTGGCCCGCACGATGGTGCCGTCCGGCCCGAGCCAGCATAGACCGACCGTCGCGTTCTCAAAAAAGTCCTCGAGATCGAGCGGTGCCGGGGCGCGATCGCGCGCGTCTACCGCCACCCCGACCACGCCCACAATCGCGCCCGGTTTGTTTCGCAGTGGCTCCAGGTGCGCGTCGTAGCAGCGGTCCTCGAGCCGAATCTGGTAGGACACCGACTCCCCCGCGAGCGCCCGCCGATGCGCATTGATCGAGTCAGCGCTCACTGTTTGCTTGGAGAACTGATCGAGGAGGGATGCGCCTACGACGCGCTCTGGCAGGATGTCCGACGTGAGGCCCGCGCCGGACCGCCCTGTGATCCGCAACTCGGCGTTGGTGGTCCAGAGAATCGCAGGAACCTGTTCGACGGTCAGGGCAAGACGCGCCAGGCTTTCTACGTCACGCGCGGCCGCCGCCTGGCGGTCGGGGTCGCCGAGCAACCCGATACACACGCCCGCCAGCTCGAGTGCCACCCGTTCGCGCCCGCGCCGCTCGACACCGAGCGGCGGTCGGGGCAGCTCGCGGCGGACCCGCGCGATGCACCAGCGCTGTTCCTCTAGGCGGCTCGCGACCCAGCGACACGGCGGCGGGCGCGCTCCGGGCAACTCGCCCAGCGTGCGCAGCGCGGCCTCCAACTCGCCGGCGAGAGGGGCGAGGTCCTCGGAGCTCGAAGCAAGGAGATGCAGTCGACCGCGCGCGTCGGCTTCCCACACACCCACCGCTCGCCCCCCGAGGGTCACGGCGGCCCTTCGCAGGACCTCCTGCCACAGCGGCTCTGATCCCCGCGACCGCGCGGGGCTCATCGAATCGTTGGAAGCTGCTGGTCGTGCCGCCACAGCCGAACCCCTCGAGGGTACTCCACGTCTTACCCCGTTGATCATCCCGCCGCCAGTCAACTATCGCAGCCTGCTATTCAGGACTAGCTCCAACGGAGTAGGCTCGTAGACCTACAGTCGCATCTTTCTCACGAGCGCGGCGAATCGCGGCTCGTTTCGTAGCGGATCAAAAATCGGATTCACATTCACGTAGGCGAGCCAGCCCCGCCGTTCGTCATAGGCGCGTTCCGACCAATCGAGCGCCTCCTGCAAATTGCCCAGCCCGATGTGCAGGATCGCGAACGCGACCGGTGAGACGTACCCTTCCCCGCGCGACAGTTCGAGCTCGCGCAGCAGTTGCTCGGCTTCGGCGCGTCTCCCGGACCGTGCGAGCAGCCAACCGAGTGTTGCTTTCGAGTAGGCGCCAGCTCCCTCCAGCGTCAGCGCCTCTCGCAGCACACGCTCTGCCTCGGTGACGTCGCCCTGGAGCGCCATGGTGCTCCCGAGCATGCGGTAGCTTTCCACGGCCATCGGATTCATTTCGATGGCGCGGGAGAGGTGCTCGCGCGCTTGATGGTAGCGGCGCGCGTAGTAGTACAGCCACCCGACGGCGCGCCGTGCGGACACGGAAGCGGGATCGAGC
>QHTW01000277.1:2216-3808 GCA_003220955.1 Gemmatimonadota bacterium
CAGTCGTAAATGAACAAGGTCCACGCGAGGGAGGCGTGGGCAGTCGGTACGGACTCGTCGAGTGCCAGCGCCTTCCGCGCGTATTCCTTGGCGCGCTGGTACGCCTCTTGGACCGGTATCGATCGGTAATCGACATCGAGCGAGTACGAATCTGCGAGCCCGGCGTACGCGGGGGCGTAACCAGGATCCTCCGCGATCGCCCGCTCGAAGTAGCGGATCGCCTCGGCGACGCCTTCCTGGGTACGCTTGTTCCACTCGTATCGGCCTTTGAGATAGAGGCCATACGCCTGGATGTTTTCGGTGTAGCGCCGCGCGATCGGCTCGGACAAGTCGGCGAACATCGTCGCGCGCAACGTATTGACGATCGTCGCGGCGATCTCATCCTGAATCGCCAACACGTCCACGAGCTGGCGATCGTAGCGCTGCGACCAGAGGAGCCGGCCATCTTCGGTGGATGTGAGCTGGGCGGTGATGCGCAGCCGGTCTCCCGCCTTGCGCACCGTTCCCTCGAGGACCACAGCGGTCCCGAGCAGCGCCCCCACGGCTCGGACGTCGAGCGGCTTTCCCTTCAGCGCGAACACGGACGTCCGCGAGGCGACGCGCAGGCCAGTGACCTTGACGAGCGCGTCGATCAGCTCATCGGTGATGCCATCGCTCAGGTATTCATTGTCGTGGTCCGGGCTGGCATTGATGAAGGGCAGCACCGCGATCGAGCGCGTGACCGCGGGGCTGCGGAGCAGCGCGCTGTCGGGTGGTGCCAGGAGCTGGGCGACGAAATCGGCGGCACTTGCGGTGCGTTGGGCGGGATTCTTCTCGAGCGCGCGGGCAACGGCGCGCTCGAGGGACATCGGGACTTCTGGCCGCAGGCCGCGCAGCGGCCGCGGCGTCTCGGTCACCTGCTTGGCCATCACGGCACGGGCGCCGGAGCCGTGGAATGGCGGCTCGCCGGCGAGCATCTCGTAGACGACGCAGGCGAGGCTGTAGACGTCGCTTGCCGCGCTGAGATCGGCCTCCCCGCTCGCCTGCTCGGGACTCATGTACTCAGGCGTACCGACCGCGAGTCCGACTTCCGTCGCCATCGCGCCGTTGTCGTCCGCTTCCTCCTCGGCGTCGCAGCAGGCGCGCGCTACGCCGAAGTCCGCGAGCAGCGCGTGCCCATCGGCGAAGAGAATGTTCTCCGGCTTCACGTCGCGATGCACGAACCCCTGGCGGTGCGCGAAATCGAGACCGGCGCCGACTTCCTGCGCGATGCGCAACGCGTCTTTCAGCGGCAGCTGCCGCGTGTCGGTCAGACGCTCGCGCAGCGATCCTCCGGGGACGTGGGGTTGCACGTAATACAGCAGTCCAGCGGCTTCGCCAGAGTCGATCAGAGGGACGATGTGCGGGTGAGCCAATTGCGCAGCAATGCCGATCTCGCGCAAAAAACGATCGGGGCCGAGGCCGGCCGTGATTTCGGGTCGCAGGACTTTGATCGCGACCTTTCGCCCGTGCTTCTTCTCTTCGGCGAGGTACACCGTCGCCATTCCCCCGCGCCCCAGCTCCCGCTCGACGGCATAGCGGTCGGCGAGTGCAGCGGCGATTGGTGGGACAGA
>QHTW01000278.1:0-1650 GCA_003220955.1 Gemmatimonadota bacterium
CATCCGGCCGTCCAAGAAACCGCCGCGCAAGAGATACTCCCGCCAGAAATGCGCGGCCGGACGCAACGCGAGATCGCTCCACCGCGCGCGCTGCCCCCGCGCCGCGAGCGCGCGCGCGCTCGTCTGCGCATACGCGACGAGCTTCTCGATGTGGTGGCTCAGGTCGCGGTACGGTGTGTGATCGAGCTGCTGCGTGAGCGTCCCGACGTCGCGCAGGCCCTGAAGGCCGGGATGCACCGCGCTGCCGCCGTAGCGGAACTCGCGTCGCGCGAAGCGCACAACCCAATCATTGCCCCAGTGGCCGCGTTGGAGCACGCGCCCCTGGAATGCGTTACGGCGCTTCACCCGATAGGCTTCGTGTGTCGCTCCCGCCGGGGTGGCCCCCGCCGGCACGGCCATGATTTCCTGCGCCAACTCCGGTCCGATCCGTTCATCGGCATCCAGCGCGAAGACCCAACCGTGCCGGGCGACAGCGATGCCGGCATTGCGCTGCTCGCCGATGCCGCGGGGACCGTCCGTGATGACGCGCGCGCCCGCGGCGCGCGCGAGCGCGACCGTGTCGTCCGTGGATCCGCCGTCGACGACCACGACGTCGGCCGTCCAGTCGAGGTGGCGGATACAGGCGGCGATCTGCGCTGCCTCATTCAGCGTGGGAATGACTATGGTGATCGGCGCCTGCACGCGGCCCTCCCTTGATGAGGCGGCGCTCCATCGCTTCACGATATACGGCCTCCGTGCGCTCGACCATGCGCTCGAGCGTGTACTCCCGCCGCACCAGCTCGCGGCCACGGGCCCCGACCCGTGCGGCGAACGGCGGATCGCCGAGCATCCGTTCGAGCGCCTCGGCCCACGCGCGCGGCTCCAGCGGCGGAACGAGCAACCCCGTTTCGCCCGACGTGATGAGGTCGGGGCTTCCTCCCGCCCGCGACGCCACGACCGGGACGCCGAGCGCCATCCCCTCGAGGAGCGCGAGTGACAGTCCTTCGATGCGGGAGGGCAATGCGGCGATCGTCGCCAGCCGGTAGAAGGCAAGGGGCTGGTCGGTGAAGGGGACATAAACCACGCGGTGGCGCGGCGGCAAGCGGGCTGCCGCGGCGCGCAACTGGTCGTCAGGTTCGATTCCCACGAACGCCACGACCACCGGTCGGTCGACGGCCGCGAGCGCCTCGAGCAGAATGTGCTGATCCTTGCGCCGCGCGAGGACCATGATCACGGGACGACCCGCGACGTCGCCGAGAGCGGTGGCGGCGGCGGACATGGCCGCCGCCGTCGGTAACGTATCGACCCGGGCGAGGTCGATGCCGTTGGGCACAGGGCGCAGGCGCGCGCCGGGATAGAGCCGCCGCCGCAATCCGCGGGCCACCGCGTGACTCACCGCAATGGTCCGGTCGGCCGACAGGCCGACCGCGATCAGCTCGGCCGGCGACGTGAGCGGCATGGTGTGGCGCGTGACAACGAACGCCTGAGGCAGCCGGTGCCGCCAGCGCAGCCAGGTGAGCGCGCGGCGGTCGCGACTGTCGTGACTATTGACGAGATCGACCTGCTCCCGCGCGATTACGCGGGCGAGCTCCCCGGTAAGCGGACCGAGCCGACGGAAGTCGAGCGGCACGAGGGGCAGCCCCGAGTCTGCAGCCAGCTCGGCAAGCATGC
>QHTW01000278.1:1713-4161 GCA_003220955.1 Gemmatimonadota bacterium
ATGAGGAAGGTAGAGCCGGCTTGGTGCCCCGCATGCGTGACTTCGAGGATGGTGAGCGGGCGATCGGCCATGTGCCCAGCACTATTACGCCGCCGGTCGCGCGCCCGCAACCGCAAGCGTACTTTCTCCGCCTATGCCACGCGTTGAGACGCGACGGTTTCCCAACCTCACGGTGCTCTCGCATCCGTTGATCCAGCACAAGCTCACGATCCTGCGCGACAAGCGCACCAGCACCCGCGACTTCAAGCAGCTCGTGAACGAGATCGCGATGTTGATGGCGTACGAAGTGACGAAGGACCTGCCGCTGGAACCGGTGGACATCGAGACGCCGCTCGAGAAGACCACCGGGAGCCAGGTCGCGGGGAAGAAGCTGACCCTCGTACCGATCCTGCGCGCCGGGCTCGGGATGGTGGAGGGGATTTCGCAGCTCATCCCCTCCGCCCGCGTGGGTCACATCGGCCTATATCGCGACCATTCGACTCTGCAGCCCGTTGATTACTACTTCAAGATCCCTTCTGGCGAGGCGGACCGCGCGTTCTTCCTGCTGGACCCGATGCTGGCCACGGGTGGCTCAGCGGTCGCCGCGGTGAGTGCGCTGTCCCGTGCCGGGGCGCAGAAGATCCGGTTTTTGTGCCTGGTGTCGGCACCGGAAGGGGTGAAGGCGATGCTGGATGCCCACCCCAAGGTCCCGATCTATACCGCATCCCTCGATCGGGAGCTCAACGCCAAAGGCTATATCCTGCCCGGCCTGGGGGATGCGGGGGACCGCCTGTTTGGCACCAGATAGGGCCCGCTGACGTAACCCTTTTGTCGTCCCCCGTGTCCCATCAGTAGTTACGAGACCAGCCCGTCACCTCGGAGCGCCGTGGACGAATCACAGCTCATTGCCCGCGTCCGCGCCGGGGATAGCGCAGCAGAGCGCGCGCTGTATGACACGCATGTGGACCGCGTGTACCGCCTGGCCTTCCGGCTCGCGGGCGACGACGCCCTCGCGCAGGATTTCACCCAGGAAACGTTCATTCGCGCGTTCGACCGGCTCGGTTCGTTCCGTGGCGATGCCGCCTTTTCGACCTGGCTACACACGATCACGACGACGGTGGTATTGAACGGCTTGCGCAAGGTGAAGCGGTTTCGGCAGCGGGAAACGGACATCGACGATGCGCACGAGATCGGCAGCGTGCACCACGAAGCGGAGCCGGATTTAAAGGCGAGACTCAAGCAGGCGATCGACGCACTTCCGGAGGGTTACCGCACGGTGTTGCTGATGCACGACGTCGAGGGCTATACACACGAAGAAATCGGCGCCGCGTTGGGCGTCGAGACCGGCACGTCGAAGGCGCAGCTGTCGCGCGCACGCGGCAAATTGCGCGTGGCACTGTCAGACTTCGCAGGAGAATGGGTGAGATGATGGACCAGCACGAAGATCCGAAATTCGAACAGTGGCTCAAGGGTGCGGCCAAATCGTACCACTCCCCACGCGCTACTCCCCGTGAGGAGATCTGGAAGCGGATCGAAGACGCGCGCCGGAGTAAGCACGTCATCGAGCTGCGCCCCTGGATGCGCTGGGTGGTGGCGGCCGCCGCAGTCTTGGTCATCGGCATCGGCATCGGCCGGTGGACCGCTCACCAACCCTCGGCGGCCAGGGTCACGCCAGTCGCTGCGACGGAAGCCGACTCCACGCAGCCTGACGTCGTCTACCAGGTCGCCGCGACACAATACCTGTCGCGCGCGGAGGCATTCCTCACCGGCTTCCGCGCGGACGCGCAAGGCGACGCGCACAGCGCCCGCTTCGCGAGTCAAGCGCGCGACCTGCTCACGACCACGCAGCTCATGCTCGACTCGCCGGCCGCGAAGGATCCGCGGATGCGGTCGCTGCTCGAGGATCTGGAGCTTGTGCTCGTGCAAATCTCACAGCTCGGCACCGCCCAAGACCGGCATGACGCCGACCTTATCACGCAAGGCATGAACCAATCGAACGTGTTGCCCAAGCTGCGCTCGGCTATTCCTGCCGGGCCCGTACCGGTACGCACAGAAGGAGCACTCTGATGTTGTCTTCCCTATCCCTCTTGCTCGCCGTTACGACCAGTATCCAGGCGCTCCCGGCCCCGTCGGCGTCGCCAGCGCCCCGCGCGCATCGTCGCGCGCATGCTCGTACCATCGCACCGTTTGCGGCCTCGGCGGCAGAGCTCGAGGCGGCGGCCGCGGGGTTGGCGATGGCGCGGCCCGACTTCGCAATGCTGAGCGCGCAGGCTCCCGTGCTGGCGATGTCGGCGCAAGCGCTCCAGGCGCCGGTATTCGCGCTCAGCGCCGCCCCAGTGGCCCTGGCCGGTGGATTCCAGGAGCTCGCCGGGCTCGCTGACCTCGCCGGGCTGGCGTCGCTCGCGGACGTTGGCGACTTCGCTTTTGACTTGGAGGACGAGCCCGAGCCCCGTTGGCCGCAGGACGAGG
>QHTW01000152.1:0-17657 GCA_003220955.1 Gemmatimonadota bacterium
GAGAAGCCGCTCCTCGAGCTGGAAAAGCAGATCGAGGAGCTGAAACGCGTGGCGGCCGAGAACGCCGACCTCGCCAAAAACGTGCGCCCGCTCGAGGAGCAACTCGCCAAGCTGCGGGTCGAGATCTACCGCAATCTCACGCCCATGCAGCGCGTCCAGGTCGCTCGCCATCCCCGCCGGCCCTACCCGCTCGATTACGTCAACACGGTGTTCACCGATTTCGTCGAGCTCCATGGCGATCGCCTGTATCGCGACGACCCGGCGATCATCGGCGGCTGGGCGCGGCTCGACGGCACCAGCGTCATGATCATCGGGCATCAGAAGGGCCGTGATACGAAGGAAAATCTGTACCGCAACTTCGGCATGGCGCATCCGGAAGGCTATCGCAAGGCGATGCGGCTGATGCGCCAGGCGGCGAAGTTCGGCGCGCCGGTGATCACCCTCGTCGACACCCCGGGCGCCTATCCCGGATTGGGAGCCGAAGAGCGGGGCCAGGCCGAAGCGATCGCCACGAGCTTACTGGAAATGGCGTCGCTCCCGACGCCCATCATCACGGCGGTGATCGGCGAAGGCGGGTCCGGCGGTGCCCTCGCGGTGGGGCTCGCCGACCGCGTGCTCATGCTGGAAAACTCCGTTTACTCGGTCATCTCCCCGGAGGGATGCGCCGCGATCCTCTGGAAAGACGCGAGCCAGCGCGAGCGCGCCGCCGAGGCGCTCAAGATCACGGCGCAGGACCTCCTCAAGCTCGGCGTGATCGATGAAATCGTCCCGGAACCGCCCGGCGGCGCCCACTCGGACCCCGAAGCGGCCGCCGCGGCCCTCGGCGACGCGCTGCAGCGACATCTCGCCCAACTGCGCAGATACAAGACGGACAAGCTCCTCAAACGCCGCGAGGAGAAGTACCTTTCCATGGGTGCGCTAACCGAGAAGTGAGTTGACGTCTGTCATCGAAGTCCGGTTCAAAGGGAACCGGCGAGAATATTTCACCTGGCCGTCCGAAGACTCCTCCCCACTCCGCCTCGAGGTCCCGGTCATCGTCGAGGTCGAGCGTGGGCAGGACTTTGGCGTCGTCTCGGCGTTGGGTGGAATCGCCGAGAAGAAATGCCAACGATGCGGCGCGTGCGGTGGGGACTCGGGGCTGGGCGCTCGGGATTCGGGAAGTTCCGAGCCCCCAGCCCCGAGCCCCGAGCCCCGGAAGTCCATCGTCCGCATCGCGACCCCCGACGATCGCCGGACCGCCGCGGAGCTCCGCATCAACGAGGATGAAGTCCGCCGCACGGTGCGAGACCGGGTACGCCAGCACAACCTGCCGATGAAGGTCTCCGACGCCGAGTGGCAGTGGGACCGGCGCAAGCTCACGATCTACTTCACCGCCGAGCAGCGCGTAGACTTCCGCGCGCTGGTGCGCGATCTGGCCGGTCTGTTTCGCACCCGCATCGAGCTACGCCAGATCGGCGCGCGGGACGAGGCCAAGCGGCTCGACGGGATCGGGCGCTGCGGCCGCCAGCTGTGCATTGCGAGCTGGTTGCCCGAGGGAAGACCCGTCAGCCTGTCGCTCGCCAAGGCCCAGGGGCTGTCGCTGAACCCCGTGCAGATCTCGGGGCCGTGTGGCCGCCTGCTGTGCTGCCTGCATTACGAGCACGACTTCTACGTGCAGCAGCGCAAGCGTTTCCCGAAAGAGGGCAAGACGGTCCAAACCTCCGTGGGGAGCGAGCGGGTCGTCTCCATCGACATCTTCCGGGAGCGCGTCACGCTCCGAGCCGATGACGGTGCCACGCGCATCGTCGCCCTCGAGCAGCTGCGATTGTAGTGGCGAAGTTCTATCTCACCACCGCTATCGATTATTCCAACGGCGATCCCCACCTGGGGCACGCCCTGGAGAAAGTCGGCGCCGACTGCATCGCGCGCTATCACCGGCTGCGGGGCGATCAGGTGCACTTTCTCATGGGGATGGACGAGCACAGCCAGTCCGTGATTCAGGCGGCCGCGCGCGCCGGTGTCACACCGCGCGAGTGGGTGGACCGGATGGCCGAGACCTTCGCCGACTACTGGCGCCGGCTCGAATGCAGCAACAACGACTGGATCCGCACGACCGAGCCGCGCCACGTGCGGGGCGTGGTCGCGTTGCTGGAGCGCATCCAGCACCAGCGCCCCGACGACCTGTACGTCGCCGATTACGAGGGTCTGTATTGCACGGGCTGTGAAGAGTTCAAGCAGCCGGCCCAGATCGTCAACGGCCATTGCATCGAGCATCCGACGCTCGACCTGATCC
The DNA here is from genome assembly GCA_003220955.1 of Gemmatimonadota bacterium. Lineage (GTDB taxonomy): Bacteria > Gemmatimonadota > Gemmatimonadetes > Gemmatimonadales > GWC2-71-9 > 20CM-2-65-7. Next base: position 2,273 of record QHTW01000152.1, read on the forward strand.
GCACGAAAGAGCGCAATCACTTTTTTCGACTCAGCGCATACGGGCAGCGCCTGCTCACGTTGATCTCGAGCGGAGCGCTGCGCGTCGAGCCGACGATCCGGCGCAACGAGGTCGCCCGGCTCCTCGAGGACGGGCTGCAGGACGTCTCGATCTCGCGGCAGCGCCTGCCCTGGGGCATTCCCTTCCCCGGCGACAACGACCAGACGGTCTACGTGTGGTTCGACGCGCTGATCAATTATCTGTCCGCGACGGGGTTCCCCGAGCCCGGCTACGACCGGCTGTGGCCCGCGGACCTGCACGTGGTCGGCAAGGGGATCACCCGCTTCCATTGTGTGATCTGGCCCGCGATGCTCCTCGCCGCCGGGCTCGAGCTCCCGCGCCTGGTGTGGGCGCACGGCTACGTGCAGTGGGAGGGCGCCAAGATGAGCAAGACCGCCGGCACCGCGGTGAGTGTCGCCGCGGCGATCGAGCGGCACGGCGCCGATGCGCTGCGGTATTTCCTGCTGCGCGAAGTCGTTCACCTGGGAACGCTTCGACGCGCGCTACACCGCCGACCTCGCGGATACCTTCGGCAATCTCGTGTCACGCTCGCTCTCGATGGTGGAGCGTTACCGTCGGGGGACCGTCCCATCAGACTCGGCGGACTCCCCGCTCGAGCGGGCGGGCCAGGAAACGATCGCCGCGTACACGCGCGCGATGGACGCCAACGAGCTGCAGGAGGGCGCCGCGCGCATCATCGAGCTTGCGTCCCGGGCGAACCGCTACGTCGAAGAAACGGCGCCGTGGAAACTCGCGAAGGAGAAACGCGACGCGGAGCTCGACGTCGTGCTCGCAAATCTCGTTCGCACCGTCGCGCGGCTTGCCGCGTTGTCCGCGCCGTTCATTCCGGAAAAAGCCGCGGCGGTGTGGGCCGCCCTCGGCGCGCCGCGCGTCCTGGGCGACGTGCGACTGCGCGACGTCAGGACGTTGTCGGTGCGCGGCTGGCCGGTCTCCAAGGCGCCCCCCTTGTTCCCCAAGGACGGTGTGGATTAAGCCTCCGGGGCTGCCCGAAAACTCGTGATGGAGCGCACATCTCCAGATTTGACGCCAGTCGACGTCGCGCCTTATGTTTGCACACCAATATGAAGAAGAAGCAGGCAGAGCGTCGCTGGACCGTCATGCTGGTCCCACACGGCTCGGGCTCGTCCCGCGCCGTGGAGGTGTCACAGACGGTCGTGAAGGCGCTGGTCGGGATCGGGAGCGTCGTCGCGCTGCTGTTTCTCGTCCTCGGCGGCACCGCGCTGTCGCGGGGTGTCAGCGTCACGCGCAGCCGCGCCCTCGAGCGCGAGAACCAGCTGCTCGCGAGCGAGATCCAGCGGTTGCGCGAGCGACTGGTCGGCCTGCGTGACACGCTGAACGTTTTCGGCGAGCGCGAACAGGCGCTGCGGCTCCTCGCCGGGCTCTCGCCGATCGACCGGGACGTCCAACAGGCCGGCATCGGCGGGCCAAGTGGGCAGTGGTTCGAGCGCGACAGTCTCGCGGCCGCTGGGTCCAACGGGCAGGCGGCGCTCGCGGCGCGCATCGACATGGATCAGCTCACCCGCCGCGCGAACATCCTCGTGCACTCGCTCAACGAAGCGTACGACTCCGCGTCGAGCCAGCGCTCCCGTTACGCCGCGATGCCGTCCATCATGCCGACCAAGGGTTGGTTGACGAGCGCCTTCGCGCGTGAGCGCGTGCACCCGATCCTCCACCTCGCGCGCCCGCATGAAGGCATCGACGTCTCCGCGCCGATGGGCATGGAAATCGACGCGCCGGCCGCCGGCATCATCACCGAGGTGGCGTGGGTCGAGGGCTACGGCAACATGCTGACCGTCGATCACGGGTACGGCCTCAAGACCCGCTACGCGCACTGCTCGAAGATTCTCGTCGTGCGCGGCCAGCGTGTGAAGCGTGGCCAGCCGATCGCGAAGGTCGGTTCGACGGGATTGTCGACGGGCCCGCATCTGCACTATGAGGTGTGGGTGAACGGCCATCCGGTCGATCCGATGAAGTACGTGCTGCCGGACGCGATCGTGGATTGATCGCAGCGGAGGGATCGGATCACATGAGCGTGATCACGACAATGGGACGATGACCTGCCGCCGGTCGTCGTCCCATCTTCGTTTTCCGGGCGCCGGCTTCGTGTCGCTTGCTGCGCTGCTGCTCCTGCTGTGGCCTTCAGGCCACGCGGCGCAGGCGCTGAGCCACGTGCGCGGGGTCGTCATCAGCGAGGATTCCACCCCGCTGGCCGATGCGACCGTGGCGCTCATGGGCACGGCGCTCGTCGCGCACACCGATTCCGGCGGCCGCTTCGCCATCGCGGGGGTGCGTCGGGGCCTGCATCTGCTCGAGGTGAAGCGCATCGGCTACGCGAGCGTCATTTCGCGCCTCGAGTTCGGTGCCGGCGAGACGTTGACGGTCCAGGTGGTGCTCGGCGAGCTTGCCGTGCAGTTGCCGGAACTGGAAGTCACAGGCGCGGCAGCGGTGCCCGCGATGCTGCGCGGTTTTTACACGCGGAAAGGTCACGGCGGAGGATATTTCCTGACACGGGCCGACATCGAGCAGCTGCAGCCGCGCATGTTCACCGATCTGCTGCGCCGCGCGCCCGGCGTCCGGCTGGTCCCGATCCGCGGTCCGTCCGGCAACAGCTTTGTGGCGGTTTCCGATCGTACGGCGGGAGCACGACCCTGTCCGATGCTCTATTACATTGACGGTATCCCCGTTCCCGTCATCGGAGATATCGGTATCAACAATCTGGTTCCGTCCAATGACGTGGCCGCGGTCGAAGTGTACAGCGGCAGCTCGCGAGTGCCGATCGAGTTCCTGTCGGGGAACGCGTCGAACTGCGGCGTGATCGTGATCTGGACCCACACCGCGGAGCGGCCGCGCCAGCCGGCGCCAGCTCCGCAACCGCCTCCACCACCACCGCCCGCAGCCTCGGCTCCATGATGCGGTGGCTCACCATCAGCGCCGTCGTTGTGGGTGCTCTGGCACTCGTTACGTGCAAAGCCAAGGACATCACGAGCCCTCTTCCCGGCACTGTGCTTGCCGCTGCGCGGGACAGCTTCTTCACTCCCGATACGATCTACGTGACGGTCGGCAAACGCGTACGCTGGACCAATGAAGGCAGGGTGTACCATACGGTGGAATCGGAGAGATCGCTGTGGTGCAGCAATCCGCTCGCGCCAACCTGGTGGTTCGAGGTGCGGTTCGACAGCGCGGGCACGTTTCCGTATCACTGCTCGATTCACGCGGGCATGGTCGGGACGGTCATCGCCACCCCGTAAATAAGAAACGGGGGAAGCGCGAGCGCTTCCCCCGTCTCCCTCCAGCTGGGCGGCTCTACGGGTGGAAATTCGGGTTGTTATCTGTCTCCGTGATCGGCAACGGATAGCAGGTGTTGCTACCTATCGGAGCAAATCCCGCTTTCCAATACGCCGCGCCCGGCACTGGCATACCGATGATATTCGCCGGGTGGCGACGGAAGTCCCCGAGCCGTTTGCCTTCGAGATAGAAGTCGAAGCCACGCTGCGTGAAGAACTCGGTCAACACGGAATTGGAGTCCGTCGCGCCACCGTACGCCGGCTGGGCGTTGGCACTCCGTCGAGCGGCAATCAACGCAAGCTGCGCCGCGGTACCTTGAGTTTCGGCCTTGATGTAGTCGGCCTCGAGCCTCGACGCCAGCCGTACCGGCGTCGAGTAATCAGGGTATTTCTGCTGAATCGCGTACGGGACACCTCGGTCCGTCGAGTACTGCGCGTCCTGTGGTGCGTATACCGTCGTGATCACCCACGGGACACGGGGCTCCGAGTTTTGAACGACGTTATTCGGCGGGTTCGGGCCGACGCGCCATGTGGGCGCTACCGCAATAGACCCCCGATCGCGCACGTAGAACCACATCCGGTTCGCCAGGCGGAACCGCTGCTTCAAATCGTCGATGTAACTCAGATTGTACGTGAATCCCGCCGGCACCGAGTCGGCCCACGCGCTCGCCTGTACGAGATTGCCCGCCTGGAGATACGCCCGCGCAATCCCCACTTTGGACGCGTTCGCCATTTGTGGCCCATCGGAACCTGCGCCCACACCCTCCGATTTCGCTACGGTGAAATGCGCGATGGCGGAGTCCAACATCTGTTGCGTGGTCAATGGCGGGCCCTTCTCCACCGTACCCTGGCAGAAGTGCTCGGCCATGAACAGGAAGGACCACCCGAGCACGAAATTCGCGCGGGCGTAGCTCAGATTACTCGTGGTGTCCGGAAGCGGAATCTTCAGTACGATATCGGACGATACCACGGACAGCGACAGCAGATACCACACGTCTACGTCGAGACTGCCGTTCTGGACCGAGATATCGCGCCGTCCAAATTCATTCCGTGTTGGGAACGTTTCCGACACGTCGGTCTCATCCGTGAACCACGACGAGTACACGATAAGATGGCCGTACGCGGACGCGAAGTTTTGTTGCGCCGATTTCGCGAGCGTCGGCGCGTCCGCGACCGGGTCGAGCGCCCCCTGGTCGATCACGCCCGGATTGTCAACCGCGAGCCAATCGGTGCAGCCACCGAGGACCAGAGCCCCGGCGGCGATGGCCAAGCTGGCACAGCTTCTGAGTGTGCGCATCGTCGAGGCTCCTTTCAGAACGTGACGTTCATGCGAATGACATACCGCCGAACGGGCGGCTGCGTGAAGAAGTCGTCGCGGTTGAACAGCGCCAACGCGTTCGAGACGACTTCGGGGTCGAAGCCCTGGTATTTGGTCCACAGCGCCAGGTTTTGACCGGCGAGCGTGATCGTCGCCGTGGTGGCCTGGAGCATGCGGGCCCACCGCTGCGGCAGCGTGTAACTCACCGAAAGCTCGCGGAGCCGGATGAACGTGGCATCCTGGATGTAGGCGTCCTGGACGTCATTCACGGTCAGCGGGGAGGCCGTCGAGTCGGTGATGAACGCTGGCTGCCCGGCGTTCGGATTGCCATAGCGACGCAACCGTTCGACCTTGCTCAGCTGCAGCGTATCAAGCCGGTTGTTACTCCGTACGAGCTGCGTCTCACGGAAGAAATCGGTGAAGTTCCGGACCTTGTGGCCACGCTTCGTGTCGATCAGCCCATAGAACCGCAGGTTCCGCATCAGGGTCAGGTTTGTCGACACGTTGCCTTCGAATGTGGGCAGCACGTTGCCGGCGAACACGTTGCTCTGAGTCACGACCACGATGCCCGTCGTGGTGTCGACACTGACGATCTTGTGCGTCCGCCACGCACCGAGCTGCCAGCCCGTCTGCACGCGGTTCAGGATGCCGAAGGGCGGGATACTGTCCGCGCCGTGGCCCATGTCGGTGACCTCGTTGTGCAGCGTGTTGGCCCCCACGCGAATGTCCCATGACACATTGGGTCGATTCACGGGCACCGCGTGCGCCGAGATCTCGAGACCGCGATTGACAAGTTTCCCAATGTTGATGAAGGGGAAGCCGCCGATCGGGTTCCCCGCCGCTGGGCCGTTCCCGGTGTAACCGGACGAAGGCGGGAGCGGCTGCTGCAGCAACAGGTCCTTGCTGGTCTTATTGAAGAACGTCAGCTCGACGCCGATCAGGTCCTTCATGAAGCCGGCGTCGAACCCCGCCTCGAACTCAGAGCCCCGCTCGAACCGGAGGTTTGGGTTTCCTGGATTGAGCGGCACCGCCCCCGGTGAAGCACCGCCGGCGTCTAGATACGGCAACGACTGTAACGTCGTGAGCGAAGCGCCCGCCTGCGGGATGCGGCCGGTCTGACCCCACGCGGCGCGTAACCGCAGCGTGTTGACCGGGCCGACGTGCCAGAACGGCTCGTCACTCGCGACCCATGACACGCCCACCTTGGGCAACACCACCCAGTGGGTATTCTTGCCGAACGAGGACGCGTTGTCGTAGCGCAAACCGACCTGCCCCGTCAGGCGGTTGTTCAATGCTACCTGCCACTGCCCGATGAACCCGATGGACCGCTGCATGACCCAATCCTGGCCACCTGAGGTCGAGGCAGCACCACTCACGGTGTTGTTCGAATTGACGGCCAGGCCTTCGCCCGTCGCGAACACCTGCTCCTCGCGCGTCTCTACGAGCTGGAAACCGAACGACAGGTTCGATACCAGCTTGTCGGACAAGTCGTGCTGGAAATTGCCCAGGTAGTCGAGCGTATGCCGCTCGATGCCCCGGCGGTCTTCCGAAATCTGGCCGGTATTGATCGGATAGGAGTTGCGCGCGTTCTTGGGCAGGAAGCGGCGGTCCTCTTCGCGCACCCAGTCCAGGCCCGCGGTCAGCCGATGTGTGAAATTGGCGCGCGGCGCGAAATTCGCCGTGAGGCTCGCGATGCTGCGGTGCGAGTAGCGCTGGTTGTTGATCGCCTCCATCGCCGGCACATCGCGCTGATTCCCGAACCAGCCATTCTGGCCTGTCGCGTTCTTGGTGCGTGTCAATGGCGAGCCGAGCTGCGCGTTGCCGAGCCAGCCAAAGATGTTGTTGTCGTTGTCGGGCAGATCCGTCCGGGAAACGGTAATCGCGACGCCCGCGTCCAGCGTCAGCTTCGGCGTCGGGATCCAGTTGAAGTTTAAACGCCCGCTGTTGCGATCGAAACCGTTGTTGGGCAGCACGCCATTTTCGGTCTCACGATTCAGCGACGTGTAGTAGCCGTAGTTCTGACCACCACCGCGGCCGCTCCAATTCAAACCCACCGTCTGCCCCGTACGGAACGCGCCCTCGCGCAGCAACGGATTGTCGCTGACGAGCGTGCCGACCGGTTGTCCCGAACAGAGCACGCGATTGGTATCCGTAACCTGCGCGGCGGTGCACCGACCGTAGTTGGTGCGCGGCGTGAAGTTCTTATCGATCGCGTTGTAATCCACGCTGAGGCTCTGGCTGAACTTCCCGCTGCCTGGCCGGCCGCGCTTGGTGATCACCTGGATGACGCCCGCTGAGGCATCGGCGCCGTACAGCGTCGCCGCGGCCGGGCCCTTCACCAGCTCGATCGATTCGATGTCGTCGGGCTCGATATCGTTCAGGCGATCATAGGATTGACCGCCGGTGAAGGACGCGCACGCCGTCCACGTACAGCAGCGGCTCATTGCTGAGCGAGATCGACGACGCACCGCGCACGCGGATCTGCGTCGAGGCGCCGGATGATCCGGACGCCGCGGTGACGGAAACACCCGGAATGCGCGACTGCAAATCACTCGCGACGGTCGGCGTCGGCTGGACCTGCCGCAGCCCCGCCACATCGAGCACGGCCACCTGCGCCGGCTGCGAGCGAGCACGCTGGTCCCCGGCGGTGCCGGTGACGACGATTTCCTCGAGCTGCACGACCGACGCGTTGAGCGCGTAGTTGCCGGTGAATTCCTGACCTTCGGCGAGCGTCACGGTCGCGGTCAGCGTCTTGTACCCGATGCGCTTGACCTGGACGCTGACCGTGCCGGCCGGAATGCCGGTAATCCGATAACTGCCCAGGACGTTGGTCGTGCTTTGGAGCGCTGTGCCGGCGATCATGACGCGCGCGTCGGCGATGGCTGCGCCGGACGCGATGTCCGTGATCGTGCCCTGGACGGCGGCGGTTTGCTGCGCCACAGCCGGCGGCGCGAGCGACAGCGCGCCCAGCGCCAAGGCGGCGCCGAAGAATCCCCTACCGATGCTAGATCGCATAGTCCGTGACCCTCACGCTGAGAGGTTCAAGTGGTTGCGGAGCAGTACGGTTCGCCCGTGGCCGGAGCCCGCGCGAAGACGCAACGCGTCGGCCTAGCGACTACATCGACCGGGGATGATGATGTTGCGCTGACGGCGCAAAACGCAGCGGACGGAAATTTGATCCATGCGGCCTCCATGGTGACGGGTTGGCTCCCGCCCTATGATGATGAACTGTTTCGGAGCACGCAAGGGAAGCCCTACATATCTTGACACTCCGAGGCCCGGCGGCGAGCCTCCAATGATGCGAGTCCTCCTGGGCGCGATCCTCCTCGCCGCGTGCGGCAGTTCCAGCTCCCAACGCCAGACCGCCGGCGGCGTCCCGCCAGACCTCGGCACCATGATCACGCAGGAACAGATCGCGGCGTCGGGAGCCAGGACGGCCTGGGAAGCCCTTCGGCTCGCCGCAGCAGCCATTCAGTTGCGGGAGACTCGCGGGAGCGCGGCGCGGATCCAGCGGCGCGGGCGCACCAGCATTTACCTCGATGATCAGGTGCGCGTGGTGGTCGACAACGTGCGGCTCGCCGACCTGCAGATGCTGCAGCAGATTGCCGCCGCCGACATCTTCAAGATTCAGGTCCTCAACGCGATGGACGCCACCACGTATTTCGGTGGCACGTCGTCCAGCGGCGTCGTCATCATCACGACCCGCGCGAAATAACGAAAAAGAGGGGGGCCGGTGCGCGGCCCCCTCCCCCCTCCCTCGTCCAACTTCCCTCGTTACTGGTTCACGGATTTCGATCGGTGCAGGTCACGAAGTTCGGGTTATTCTGCTCGTCGAAGGGGACGGGCATTTGAATCGCGTCCCCGTAATTCCCACCCTTGAACCACGCCCCGATCGGATAGACCTGGTCGACGGTACGGCCGTACTGTCTCACGAGGCGCCGCATATCCCCGAGCCGGTGCCCAGTCCCGTACATCCAGAAGGCACGCTCGCGAAACAGGAGCTTGAGTCTGAGCGTGTCGCCAACTGAAGGACCCGGATCGGCGAGCGCCGCCAGCAGCGTACCGGCGACCGGCCGGTAACTCGTATCCACTGGGACCGGGAGGAGCGCCGCGGCGGCAGCCCCGCGCAGCTGGTTGAGCTTGGCCAGCCAGGTGGTGGCATCTCCGGCCTGCAGCGCATTCTCCGCCTCGATCAACCGCGCTTCGATCCCCGATGCGATTTTGATCCGGCTTTCGCGACCCCAGATCCCCTGGCGGAGGACCTGCAACGGGAACGCGGTATCGAAGATCCGGTCGGGCCCGCGCTTGGTGGGGATGCGCGGATCGTTCGCGCTCCTGAAGTTGAGTCCGTTCGTGCCCTCGACGTCCCCAACGGTATAGCGACGCGCGCTGGCGTTCAGGGCCCACAGTTGATTGTCGCCCGAGACGATCGAGTACTCCACGTCATAGTGAAAATCGTCGGGAACCCCGGCGACCGCGGCTGCCGCGGCAGCAAACTGCCCCCGATCCAGCAGGGCGCGCGCCCGCACCACCTGGACAAACCGGGCGACCGCCGCGCTATCGGCGCCGCCCAGGTTGGCCACGGCGGAATCGGTGTTCGCCAGGGCCAACGCGAGCATCGAGTCATTAGAGATCGGCTCGCCAGCGATGACGGTGCTCTCCCGCACGTCGCTGATCGGGGTCCCATTGCAATAGTGTTCGCCGATCAGCGTTTGAACGTATGCAATGAAGGCAAACATCCGCCCGATGTTCGTAGCGGGTGTGGGCTTGTACTGGCGCAGCCCGTTGACGGCCGCTTCCGCCATCACGCGGACGCGGTTGAGGTTGCGGTACGGTCCCGCGTTGAACGTGTTCTGGGGATCCCAGATTCGCTGGTCCATCGTGTTGCGCTGAATGAAGGTGTCACCGGACTGCCATTCATCCGTCAGCAAGCCGCCGAACACGAACAGCGCATCGGGCGACTGGGTCCCTGCGGTGGCCTGCTCGAGACGCAGGATCGCGCCGTTGTGCAGGCCCAGGGCACCCGACGCCGAGCTTGCTTTCAGGGTCTCGTCGAGGATGATGTCCGGATCGGTGACCTTGAGCAGGTCTTTCGTGCAGGCCTGCAGCATCAGCACGAGCGCGCCGAGCGCGCTCAGCAGGGGCAGCCTGTTGAGAGTGTGTGCGCGCATGGTCAGAACCCCACGTTCAGACGGAATGTCCAGAGTGTGGGCGGCGGCGCCGTCTGGAAGTTGCTGACGGTGCCGGTCGCGCCCTCGAAGTAATTCGCCTCGGGATCCATGCCGCTCCACGGGGTCGCCTTCCAAATATTGCGGCCCGCAACCGTAAAGCTGAGCCGGCTTGCCGAGAACATCCGGGCCCACTGCTGTGGGAGGTCGTAGGTCATCGAGAGCTCGCGCAGCCGCACGAATGACGCTTTCTCGATGAAGCCCCATTGCGTGCGCGACGGTGTCTCACGGAGTGCGACGACCCGTGCTTGATCCGCCAGCGACGCAGTCGGATCGACGAGCCCGCGGCAATTGAGGCGGGACTCGCAGCGGATGCGCTCGGTCCCGTTGAGCTGGTAGAATCCGCTCTTGTGGTCGAAGAGCGCCACGATCCGGAGCTTCTTCCTGAACAGATCCCACCCCGTCGTGTAGATCACTTCCCAGCGCGGGTTCGCGTAGCCCACGAATTTCGCGGAGTCGGCCACCGTGATCTCGTTGGCGGTGATGATTCCGTTGCCATCCGCGTCCGCGAACGTATAGGGCCGCTGCCACCAGCCGTTGATCGGGTAGCCCGTGATTTGCCGGGTCGTGGTTCCGATGATGGGTGGCACGCCGCCCATGTCGGCAATGAAGTTCGTGTTGTATCCGGCGCTGACGCTCAGGTCCCAGCCGAATGACGGCTTGTCGAGCACGCGGGCATCGGCGAGGATCTCGAGGCCGCGATTCACGACCGCGCCCAGGTTCTCGAAACGGGACACGCTGGCACCCGCCGAGGGCGGCAAGATGCGCGCGATGAGCGCGTCGCTCGTGCGCTTGTTGTAATACGTCAGGTTGAGATTGAGGCGGCTGTTCCATAGCGTGGCCTCGCCACCGATCTCGATCTCGCGTGCGCGCTCGGGCTTGAGGCTGGCGTTCCCGAGCGACGAGAAGATGATCACGGGATTGTCGGCATTCTCGATCCGGGCGATCGCGGGAGCGAAGAAGCGCAGCGCATCGGTGGTCCCGGGTTGCACGCCGGAGGCGCCGATGGCGGCCCGCAGTCGCACGCTATTGAGCCAGCTCCAGCGTGGGAAGAACGGCTCGTCAGAGATGACATAGCTCACGCTGAGCTTCGGGTAGTACACCGACTTGAAGCGGGCGCCGAACGCGCTGTTGTCGTCGACGCGCAGCGCGCCGGTCACGAACAACCGCTCCTTGATGCCCACGTGCTCCTCGATAAACGCGCCGAACGTTTTGCTGATGTCCGTCGCCTCGCTCACGCGCGGGGTCGCCCCGGCATCCACCGTCGTCCCGCCGGGAGACAGGTTCTCCGCGGACGCGCCGTTGCGGTCGAACACCGACTTCAGGTACTGCATGCCGACGGTCGTGCGCGAGGAAATTGTCGGGGTCAGCTGGAACGTCGCGGTCCCGCTCGCATCTCCGGTATACGAGAAGAAGTTGGTCCGGTTGTCGACCTTGAACCCTGTTTTGGTCGTGCCGAAGTCCACACACTCGTCGCGCCGGCACAGGTCGGTGTCCAGCCGCTGCGTGAAGTCGATCCCGCTCGTGGCGCGGAACGCGAGCCAGTTCGCGGGACGCCAATTGGCCGTCCCGCTCCCGATAAACCGGTTGACGTTCTGGTTGACGGTCTCGGAGAAGAACTCGTTCGGCGTAAAGGCCCGGTACCCATAGCGGCCGTTGTCTTTGTTGCCCGGCCCGCCCAGCCCATTGGACAGCAAGCCGGTGGTGTTGTTGTCGGTTTGCGGCAGCCGCTGGGTACTCGACACGAAGCCGGTCGAGACCGCGAGATCGACGCGAGAGTTGGGATGCGTTTCCACGTTGGCCCGCAGGCTCACCCGGCGGCGGGCATTGGGACGGAGCTGCTCGAACGGCACCTCGCCGATCTGCCGCAGGGACTTCAGCGAGTCCACCGCGAACGGCGGCATCTTGAGCTGGCTGACCTCGTTCTCGTACTCACCCGAGACGAAATAGTTGGATACGTCGGAGCCCCCCGAAACCTGGAGACCGTATTGGCTGCGGTATCCCGTTGCATTCGGGGACGTCTGCGGGTCGGTGAACAGATTGAAACTCGTCACGCTGTCCTGTGTGCAGGTTCCAGCGGCCACCTGGGTCAGGATGCACTGCACGCCGTTGGTGGGGGTCGATGCCGTCGGCGTCGTGCGCCAGCCCCGGTAGGCGTTGGGATAGGTGTTCTGATCCGTGATGAAACCCTGTTCGCCGTATACGTTCCACCGTGCCGGCCCCGGCCGCCCGCGCTTGGTCGTGATGATGATGACACCGGTGGACGCCGCCGTGCCGTAGAGCGCCGCGGCAGAGGGACCCTTGACGACCTCGATCGACTCGATCTCTTCGGGGTTGATGTCGTTGATCCGGCTGGGATTGGTGCCGCCAATCCCGATGCTGGAGGAGTTGTTGTCGGCGGTCATGCGGACGCCATCGATGATGTACAGCGGCTCGTTATTGAGCGACAAACTGTTGGTCCCACGGATCCGCACGCGCGAACCGGCGCCCGTCAGATTTCCCGCGAGGACGTCCACGCCCGGCGCCTTCGCGCTGAGCAAGTCGTTCATGTTCGCGATGGGTCGCGTCTGCACGAGCGAATCCGCGCGGATGCTGTTGATGACGTTGCCCACTTCGCGTTTCGCCTGCTCCCCCGTCGCCGTCACGACGATCTCATCGAGCGAGTACGGTTGGAGGGTCAGCGCGAAATCTTGCGAAGCCACTTCGCCCGCTGCCACCGTGACGACTCGCGTTACGGCGCCGTAGCCGATCGCGCTGACCCGCACACTCACCTGCCCCGGCGACAGGCCCCCGATCACGTAGCGACCGCCCGCGTTGGTCTGCGCGACGTTGGCAGTGCCGACGGCCGCCACACGGGCCGCGGCGATCGGATTGCCAGAGGTTTGGTCCGTGACCACGCCCCCTACCGATCCCTGCTGTGCCGAAGCGACCGGAACCGTTCCAATGAGGAGCGCGATGACCGCCGAGATCTGCAACACACGAGATGGATCGTTCATAGCTGCACCTCTCCGTCGCGGGTTGTGGAACTGCGATTCAGGCAGGTGTTTCTATTTTGAACCGTGGTCGGGAACCCCGCAAGGGAATTCGGCGCGGCTTGACAGCCTGCGGACCGGCAGCGAGCCTCAACCCGATGCTCAGAATTGGCCTCGAGCCCTCCATGGTGGCTGTCGTCCTGGCAGTTTCGGCGGCCGCGACCGCGACGGCAGGATGCTTCGAGAAACTTGCAGGGCCGAACTGCGTCGCGGCGACCTGGGATGTGGCCAGCACCATTGGGGACACCGTCACGACAACCAGAGGGTTACGCTATATCCCCCGGGATACTGGCAGCGGGAATGGGACGGCGTGGTGCCGCTCGGTTGCCGTCAACTACACCGGTTATCTCCTCGATGGAACGAAATTTGACAGCTCCATCGATGTCGGACGGGCGCTGGTGTTTACGCCGGGACTGGGTACCCTGATTGATGGCTTCGAGCAGGGTGTTATCGGCATGCGCAGCTGCGGGACCCGCCGCCTCATCATTCCACCGGCCTTGGGATTCGGCGCTAAGCCGATCACGAATGATTCCGGCCGAGTCATCATCCCAGCCAATTCCACCGTCGTCTACGACATTCGAATGCTCGAGATCGGCGGTGAGCCGGTCGTCGCGTGTGACAGCACAGGTCCGTAGCGTCCAATTCTTGCTCGCCGTCGGAGCAGTGCTCCTGCCGCTGCACCTCGGCGCTCAGGGATCCGCGCCGAAGAAGGAGACTCCGGAAGGGACGCTCACCGGGCAGGTCGTGGCCGAGGACGGTATCCCTCTCGCACAAGCACGGATTCGTATCGCCGGCCGCACGCCGCTCGTGCTATCGGGTAGCGACGGCCGCTTCATACTGTCCGCCGTCGGGGCCGGCGATCAGGTCCTGGAGGTGCGGCTACTCGGGTACGTTGCTTTCGTCCAGCTGGTGAACGTGGTCGCTGGACAGACACTTGAGGTGCACGTCACGCTCGTGGCCGCGCCCATTCCGCTCAAGTCGATCGAGGTCAAGGGCTCGGCTGCCCTGCGACCGGTGCTGGAGGCTTTTGAGCACCGCCGCGCCCGCGGCAATGGACATTTCTTCAATCAGGCGGAGATCGCGCGCATCCAGCCGCACGTGTTCACCGATGTGCTGCGGCGCGTGCCCGGGGTGATACTGCAGCCGGCGGCGGGATCGTTTGGATCGAACGACATGGTCCGGATGAACCGCACCACCGGTGTGACCGGGTCGCGCAATTGCCCGGTGCTGTTCTACATCAACGGCATGCCGATGCAAATCATCGGCGATATGTCGATCGATCAGTACGTTACGCCACAAGACGTCGTGGCCCTGGAGGTGTACAGCGGCTCGTCGCAGACTCCGCCGGAATTTCAGTCGAGTCTGCTGAATTCGCGCTGCGGCGTCATCGTGATCTGGACAAGAGTGGGCGAGTCGAGCGAGGAGCCCCCGCCCGAGATCTAGTTAGGAGGAGGGGGCGGCGGCGGCGTATTGTCGCCTCCGCCGATGATTCCGAGAAACCGCGCGGCAAGGAACGCGGTGGAGGTCAGCAGCCCTGCCATCAGCCAGCTGCGCCTGCTGCTGAAGCGCCGTTCGCTCGCCTGACTCAGCGCCGAGCGCGGGAAACGAACCACCTCGCGATTCCAGGTCACCGACTGACCGTTCCGGTACTCCACCCGCAGCATCCGCAGGTCCCATGAGGTGGCATCGGCTCCCGCGACGATGCCTTCCACCTCGGTTGCGCCCGATCCGATCGCGTTGCGCATCGCGAGCACGCCGGTATCTGTCACCATGGCAACGATTCGTGTCTCCGGAGTGGGCGTCGACGACGTCAGCGGCGTTTGCGTGAAACACGCGGCCAGCAGAAAGACTGCTCCGACAACAGGCAAGCGCGCGACGGTCATTCGCATCGATTGATTCTGCATTCGAGATGTTGAAGGGCACAAGGGACAACCGGCAAGATTCGCACCGGTTGTCCCTTGTGCTAAGCCCTCACGCCCCGATCAGCAGCGGTTCGGGTCGTCCCAATTTCGAACGGGCGACGATCCCGTCGTGCCGGTCGGATATGCCGACGGCAGCGGCACGTTCGCATTTGCATTGCGCTCGGCAGAGCCGTACGGCAGCCGTCCCAGGACTTCCGGGGCTGTGCCGTTTGGAACGACCGTCGGAATGCAGGTGCGCTTGTAATCCGACCATGTCTCGATGTTCTGGAACAGGGCGATGTACTTCTCGGTCATGACATCGACGAACGTTGGTGCGGCAAGCGTCGGCAATCCCATGGCGGTACGTACTGCATTGACGTTGCCGGCACCGCCAGTCGAATCACCGGTTCTGAACCGCGCTTCCGCCATAATCAGTTGATTCTCCGCCCACGTGATCATGGGCTGGCGGAACGTGAACGCCCGCCGCACGGTGGTATTGACGACCGACGGCGCGCAGGCGGCCGGCGGTGCCGGGCAGCCTGCCGCCCGCACCGTCGCGTTG
>QHTW01000152.1:17679-19727 GCA_003220955.1 Gemmatimonadota bacterium
GAGTTCGGATCGAAATAGCGCCGCATCCGCGCCGTGTCGGTCCTGGCCTTCAGCAGCTGGATCAGCACATTTCCGGCCACGATGTCTTGGCGCGCGAGCAGGAATTCTCCCCAAATGTTCGCATCGAAGTCCTGGACCGATCCGTGGAAGAAGCGGAAATCGCCAGGACCCTGACCGTCGATTGCGTTTACCGCGCTGGTCGGCACCTCATTGATCCCGAGCAGCGCCTCCGTCAGTGCAGCGGTGTACTCCGCGGCGCCATTCCGCTCCACCAGATGCAGATGGAACCGGGCCTTCAGCGTGTGTGCGGCACGGATCCAGCGCGCGATTTGCGTCGCACGGGTGACGGCCGTGGCACAGTAGATCAAGTCGCCTTCCGAAGGCGCGCAGTTCCCCGACGCGGTCGCTGCCGCGGTCGTCAAAGCCGCGATGCCCTCGTCGAGGCGCGTCTCGACCGCCCCATAAATGCTCTGCTGGCTATCGAGTTTTGGAGACTCGATGCCCGGCGTGACGGCCTCGCTGTAGGGCAGATCGCCCCACACCGAGGTGGCCGTGCCAATCGAGAACCCCTCCCAGATCGCGGCCGCTTCGACGGCGCGTAGGCCAAGCAACCCACCGCCTGTATAGAAGGCGGCCATCTGACCCGAGATATCGCCCTCGCCCACGCCGTATCCGGTGCACCACTGCAGCTGCTGGTTATTGCTCCCGATCAGCTGCTGCGTGAACACCGCCGCGCACCGGGCGACCTGCCCCTCCATGCGCGTCGCCATGTTCGACTGCACGGAAATCAGAATCTGAATCGCTGTTGCCTGGGTCGGGTTGTTCGGATTCTCGGTCAACCCCGGCCCACTCAAGAAGTCACTACATCCCCACCCGCCCCCCGCCAGCAGGGCCAGCGCGAGGACCACTCCAGCGTTTTTCGACGAGTTCATCGCAATCCCTCGCGTCGGTTAGTGGTAGAAGTTGAGCTGCATGACCCAGGAATGGGCCAGCGGCGCATTGAACCAATCGATGCCGCGGTTCGCGTTCTGCGCCCCACCCAGGTTGACTTCAGGATCGTAGCCCGAGTAATGGCTCCACAGTTTCAGGTTGCGGGCCGAGATCTTGGCGTCCAGCTGCCGTAGCCCGCCGATCCGGTTCACCCAGCGGCCCCGGAACGAGTAGCTGAGGGAAATCTCGCGCAGCCGGGTGAACGTACCGTCTTCCAGCCGCGTGGTGATCGGACCTCCCGTGGCACCCTGGCCGTTGCCGGTCGCCATCCCGGCGTTGCTGAACCAGCCTTCGCCCAGCACAACCTTCGTGCCGGCACCCGGGCCGACGACGGGCCCATTGAGCACGTTACAGGTTTGGTTGTAACAGAGCATGTTCTGTCCGAAGATCACCGAGTCGCCACGCAATTCCGTGTCCTTGTGCGTGCCGTACTGATCCATGGACGAGCGCGTCATGTTCAAGACGTCGCCGCCCTGGCGGTGATCGAGGAATGCGGTCAGCTGGAAACCCCGGTAATTGACCGTCGCCGAGATACCCGCGGTCCAATCCGGCCACGGATTCCCGATCGCGCGGACATTTGGATCCGTGATCGGAAAGCCGTTCGGCGCGATGTAGAGAGCGCCGTCGGGGGCGCCCTGGCATGGCGTGCCGACGTCGTACGTGGTCCCCGCGAATGTCACCGTTGTCAGCCCCCGGCCGCAGCGCGCGAAATCAGTCGAGCGCCACACACCAAGCGGATAGCCCACCTGTGCGTGGGTCGTCTGACCGGCAAACGACGAACCGATACCGGTCTGGCAGCGGGCGTAATTCGCTACCGAGCCGCAGTTGGCGACCGTCGGCAAGGGCACCGCGCCGTCCAGCTCGTCCTGTGTGGCACCCAGGGACGTGACCAGGTTGCGGTTACGGGCCCAGTTGCCGCTGATCTGGATCGAAAGGTCGGAGCGCTGCAGCACCTGAATGTCGCTCGTCAGCTCCCATCCCTTGTTCGAGATCTGACCGGCATTGATGTTGACGTTCGTAAAGCCCGTGGACGGCGCGAGCGGCACGGCGAACATCAC
>QHTW01000152.1:19741-26200 GCA_003220955.1 Gemmatimonadota bacterium
GATCACATCCTTCGATTTCGAGTCGTAGCGCGTCACCGACAACGCGGCGCGTCCCCGCAGCAGGCTCAGGTCGACGCCCGACTCCAGCTCCCATACCCGCTCGGGCGAAATGTTTGGATTGCCGACCGTGCCCGAGGGGTAGAGTCCGCCGACGCCGTTGATCGTCGTGCCCTGCAGTGAACCGGGGTTGAAGTCGGCAAATGCCGCCGTGGTGTAGACGTTCTGCGTTGCGTACAACGGCGGCTGCTGGCCGCTCTCCCCGTAGGCCACCCGGAGCTTGCCGTACGAGATGTATGTCTCCGGCAAGTGAATCGCCTTCCCGAAGCTCCACGCGATGCTGCCGCCGGGATACCAGGCATGCTGATGTCCGACACCGAATGCCGAGTTGGCGTCGTTCCGAATCCGCGCCTGGAGGAACACTTGATCGTAGAGATCGGCGCTGGCCTGCGCGAAGTATCCTTCGATCCGACGCCGGTTCTCGACGTCGCTCGGCAGCGTGCGCGTCGTCGTGTTCGACAGCTTGTAGGGCGTCGGCGCCAGCCATGTCTGCCCAAAGACATCGATCTGGCGGAAATACGTCTCGTCCAGGTTTTGGCCGACCGTCAGCGACCCGTTGAAGTTGGAATTGAAGGCGTGCGTTCCGGTCGCCGTCAGGGTGTGATCGAACACGCGATCGTAGAACTGCCAGCGCTCGATCGAGCCGCGCTCTGACCCGAGCTGGCCTGCCCGTAGGCGTACGTCCGGTCGTCCCCGTTGTAGTCTCCGCCCAGCGTCCAGTTCACCGCGAGCCAGTCGAGCGGCTTCCAGTTGACGTTGACGTTGCCGAGATAGCGGCCGGTCTGCCCCTGGAGCAGGTCGTTGTTGAGGGCATAGAACGGATTGTCGAAGCCCCGGTTGTTGGTGAACGCGGTCGGTCCCGGGTTCGGGAACCGCCACGAGCGATGCAGCGCGGATGGACCGCCCAGGTATTGTTGCGCATTGAAGTCGGGTGGCTGGCGCAGCGCGCTGATGCCGATGCCGTTCACCGAGTTGCCGCGATCGGAGCCCATGTTCTTCGTCTGCACCACCTGCACGCTGGCGTTCACGGTGAAGTTCTCGAACAGCGTGTGCGAGCCGGCCAGGCGCGCTGTGTAGCGCTCGTACCGATCCTGATTGCCGACGATGAAGCCGTCCTGATTCAGCTCGCTCACCGACAGATAGAACGTGGTGCGCTCGTTGCCGCCCGATACCGACAGCGCGTTGTCGACCGTGCGCCCAGTCTCGAACATCTCGGCGCCGTGATCGTAGGTCGGCACGCTGTCCGGGATCAACGGGCCCCATGAGAAGAAGTTCGAGCTGATCGAGCAGTTGACCGTCGTGCAGTTGCTGGAGACGCCCAGCGAGCCGACGCCGTACTTGCGCTGCACGGGGACCGTGCGAACCGGATCGTCGAACGTGATCGTCGAACGCAGGTTGTAGGTCGTGGGTCCGGCATGACCGCGCTTGGTACGGAACTCGAGCGCGCCCGCGGAGCCGGCGCTCGCGCCGTAAATCGACGTCGACGCGGCGCCCTTGAGCACGTCCACCGCTTCGATATCGTCGGGGTTGATGTCGGCGGCGCGGTTGGTCGCCGGCGCACCGGACAACACCGCTTGGCCGCGCGTCGCATTGCTGATCGGCACGCCGTCCAGGATGATCACGGGCTGACTCGTCCCGAACGTCTTGGGGCCGCGGATCTGGATCGCCGTCGACGCGCCCGCATCACCGCTGCCCTGATTGGTCAGCACGTTCGGCACTTTGCCCGCCAGTGCCTGGATGACGTTCGTCTCGTTGGTACGCGCGATCGTGCCGCTGTCGACGGTCGCGGTCGCCGTGGCGAGCCGCTCGCGCCGCTCCTGCGTGCCAGCACCCGTCACGACGACGACGTCGAGGCGGAGCGGATCAGCAGCGAGCTGGAAGTTCTGCTCGACCGTGGCGCCAGCCGTTACGGTGACGGTCCCCGTGCCCGCTCGGAATCCGATGAGGCGCGCGCTCACTCTGACCTGTTGTCCCTGCGCGCGCGCGCCGGGAACGCTCAGGCGATAGGTGCCGTCCGCGCCGGTCCAGCCGCCGACGCCGAACTCGACGATGGTGACGTTGACGTCGCGCAGCGCTTCACCATTCGCGCCGGTCACTTTGCCAGTGACCGTCACCGGCTCTTGCGCGGCCACTCCTGCCGGTACGATCGCCAGCAGCAGCGCTGCGAAGAAGGCCCAACCGAGAGGTCGGGATACTGACGGATTACGGGTCATACTCAGTCCCCTTGCGTGAAGAGAGTCGTGAAGGATTGGTCTCGTGTCGGATCGCGTGTCTGGCGGAGAGGCTCAGTGCGGAGGAGAGGGGCTGTGCTGGACTGACGGGCAACACAGCGCATACAGCCACGGACGAAAAGTTCGCATGACGTTAACCCTCCCCGACCAGAGGAAAACGGACACTCCGGCAGCGCCCGGACGGGGCGTTGCTGCCGGTCGTACGACACTCATTTTCCTATGCGATCACCGCGCGAGACGCCCAACGGCTTTGGGCGAACGTCGAACGCGGGACGGTTCAAAGAGGATTGCCTGTTGAATACTGAAAGCCGATGCACGGGTCCGCAAGAGCGCCTTTTTTTCGTATGTTGATCGCGTGATACACTTCTTCCCGGTGGTGCTGAGTGTGCTGGCCCTGCAGGGCGACGACCCCCTGGCGGCCCGCACGAAGGGACGGGCCGACGCACCGGTAACCGTCTATGAGATGGCGGACTTCCAATGCCCAGCCTGCCGCATGTTCGCGATCACCGTGCTCCCGGCGCTGGACAGCGAGTATGTCAGAACCGGGAAGGTGCGCTGGGTCTTCATCAACCTGCCGCTGACCAGCATCCACCCGAAGCCCGTCAGGGACGGTTCTGGCCACTGCACGACGCGCTGTACCGCCAACAAGACCGCTGGGCCCCGCTCGCGCAGCCCCGCGATACGCTGCTCGCGCTGGCCGAGCGCGCCGGTGTCAACCGCGCGAAGCTGCTTGCCTGTCTCAATGCCGGCGACGCCCGGAATGAGGTGGCGCTCGACGCCCAGCGTGCCGGCCGCGCCGGCGCCCACGCGACCCCTTCCTTCTATATAGAAGGCGGCCTGCTCGAGGGGGCGCCGTACACGCCCGAACCGATGCGGCGCCTGCTCGACTCGATCTACGCGGTGCGCGCGCGCCCGGCAAAGTGAGCAAACCCTCGTTCCTGTACCGGCTGAGCGTGCACGTCGTCACGCGGGCGGCGCCGCTGGTAGCGCGCTTCGACAAGAAGGTGGCGCGAGGACTCGACGGGCGGCGCGGGTTGGCCGCCCGTCTTGCCGGATGGGCAGCGGCGCAGCGCGATCCGAAGCGACGCCTGATCTGGATGCACGCACCATCGGTCGGTGAAGGACTCCAGGCGAAGCCCGTGCTCGAAACGCTGCGCGCCGAGCATCCCGACTGGCAGCTCGCCTTCACGTTCTTCTCGCCGTCCGCCGAGCGGCTCGCGAAGAATCTGCCGGTCGACATCGCGGACTATTTGCCGCTCGACCGGGCGTCCGAGGTGTCCGCGGTTCTCGATGCGCTGCAGCCGAGCGCTCTGGTCTTCAGCAAGCTCGACGTGTGGCCGGAGCTCACGCTGGCGGCCGCGCGCCGCGGCGTGAAACTGGGGTTGATCTCCGCGACTGTCGCGCCGGAGAGCTCGCGCCTGCGCTGGCCGACGCGCCAGTGGTCGGCGCCGGCATACCGCGCGCTCGACCGGGTGGGCGCGATCAGTGAAGACGATGGCGAGCGCCTGGAGCTGCTGGGCGCGCGTCCCGACACCATCGCGGTCACGGGAGACACCCGCTACGACAGTGTCGCCGAGCGCGCGGCGCGCCTGGACAAGACGCGCGAGCCGCTCGCGCGTCTCGCCGCGACATCCGCCGACGCCTTTACGATCGTGGCAGGGTCGACCTGGCCGTCAGATGAAGCGGTCCTCTTGCCGGCCTTCGCCGATCTGCTGCACCAGCTCCCCACCGCGCGCTTGTTGCTGGCGCCGCACGAGCCGAACCCCGACCACCTCGCCGGGATTGCCGAGCGCTTGCGGCATCTCAAGCTGCCCCGCCCCGTGCGTTTGTCCCAGCTCGAGCACGCGAAACCGGGGCCCGTGATCGTCGTCGATCGCGTCGGGATCCTCGCCGATCTCTACGCCCTGGGCGACGCGGCGTTCGTCGGCGGCGGGTTTCATCGCGCGGGCCTGCACTCGGTCCTCGAGCCGGCCGTGTTCGGCGTCCCAGTCGTGTTCGGCCCGCACTGGCGGATGAGCCGGGACGCGACGCTCTTGCTCGAGCAAGGCGGCGCTGTGGCCCTGCCGGCCGACGCACGTCACCCGCTACATTCGCAATGGCTTGTTTGGCATCACGACCCGGCGGCTCGGAAAAGCGCTGGGCAGGCCGCAAAACAGATGGTGGAAGATGGTCGGGGCGCGTCGGAGCGGACGACTGCGCTGGTGCGCGGGCTGATCACATGACAGGAGCTCGGATGGTCATACGCTTGCCCGTCCTGCTGGTGCTTGTCGCGTTCATGACCGACACGGCGTGTTCCCATCGACGCCGTTCCGCCAACCTGTCGGAGCCACCGGCCGATGTCACGCTCCAGGTCACCAACCACAACTTCCTGGACGTCACGGTGTTCGTCCTGTACGACGGGCAACGCATGCGCATGGGCCTCGCGACGGGTTCGTCGACTCAGTCGTTTACGATTCCCGGACGCCTGGTCGCGCAGTCGCACGATATAATGCTGCTGGGGGACCCAATCGGCAGTAGCGAGCGCGTGCGCACCCAGCTCTTCACGGTTCATCCGGGACAGCGGATCGAGTGGACACTCGAGACCGACCTGCGACAGTCCAGCGTGGGGGTCTACTGACGAGACTCGGGCTCGGCACAGCCGTCATGGCGGTGATGCTCGCGTGCGGCGGCCGTGACCCACCCGCCAAGAGCGCGATCCGACCTCTGGACAGGCGTCGCTCCCGCAACGTCGCCACGTATTCGCGACCGAGGGTGACGGGCTCTCCCTTCCAGCTCAAGACCTGTCCGTGCCGCTGCTGCACCGACTCGACCGACAAGGCAAGCGCTTGCGTGTCAGCGGTAATCAGGCGACCACGCACTTCCCCGACATCCGGACCGAGATAACCCCAGAAGTGGCTCGTGCCTGAGTCGGTGAGCATCACTTGCATGTACGTGCCGAGTTGGGGGTCAGGAGTTTCAAGCGGCTGGTAGTAATAGCAGCCGGTCGCGCAGATCAGCAGAGACATCGCGATGCCGTGACGAACCAGAATCATGCGATTAGAGCTCCCCCCTATTAATGAACGGAAGCGGACCGCCGTTGGGCGGCCCGCTCCCAGTGGTTCACCACGTGCCGTTCCCGACTACGGACAGTCGGCCGGGTCGTTCGGGTTCCGGAAGCCGTTCGCGGAGAGCTGGGCGCTCGGCTGCGGAATGTTCGGATTCACGTTCATCTCGGTGCCGCCGTAGAACAGACGCCCCGGAATCTTGCCCCGCCATTGCGGGTTTACGGCGCCCGTGTTGTACGGCGTGAGGCGCGGAATGCACATGCGGCGGTAATCGTTCCACGTCTCCATGTTCTGGAATAGCGTCACGTACTTCTCGGTCATGATCGAGTCGAGCAGGGCGACGCCGGTGATCCCGACCAGTGCGGGAAGTGGGACCGCCGCGCGCGCGTTGTTGAGATGGGTCAGCGCCAGCGGGTCGCTCCCGGTCTGATTATATGCCTCCGCCAAAATCAGCTCGTTCTCCTGATATGTGACCAGTGGCTGGCGGAATGCACCGCAGCCCGCCGCCGGACACATGCGAAGCGAAGTGTTGCCGCTAATACCGTTCAGCGGTGAGACGGTATTGCCGGGCTGTGCGACGTTCGGGTCGTCGCCGCCGTAGGTACCCAACGCATTCTTGGCGAAGTACTGCGGCAGCCGCGGATCACCACGAGCGTTCATGATATCGACCAACGCCTTCCCAGCCACGAGATCCTGACCGAAGGTCGTGGTCTGGAACTGATACCAGATATTCCGCTCCGAAGTGGCCGGGCTATGATACGCGAGGAGGTCCCCAGCCGTGCTAGTAATCCCTGCAGTCGCCTGCGCGATCACGCTTCCATACACGGTCGCCTTCGTCGCAGCGGCTTCCACCGTGTGGAGCAGGAAGCGCGCTTTGAGCGTGTGCGCCGCGGCGATCCACTTGGCTTTGTCACCGCCGTACACGAGGTCGTTGCCCAAGGGTCCGTTGCCTGGCCCCCCCAGCTCGATGATCGCCTGCGACAGCAGGGATTGGACCGAGTCGTAGACGGTCATCTGATTATCCAGCGTCGGCGTGGCGCTGCCGCCTACCGCGTCCGTGTACGGAACGTTGCCCCAGAGGTCGGCGGCGACACCCATGTTGAACGCTTCCCAAATCTTCGCGACTC
>QHTW01000153.1:0-388 GCA_003220955.1 Gemmatimonadota bacterium
GTCTCGCATCTGGACATCGAGGGGACCAAAGGCGTTGCCGAACGCGAGATCGAAGGCGGCATCGAGGTCGTGGACTTTCAGCTTCCCGCCGTGCTCACCACCGATAAAGGACTCAACGAGCCGCGCTACCCGGCGCTCAAAGGCATCATGGCGGCCAAGAAAAAGCCGCTCGACATCAAGCCCGTGCAGCCCGGGGCCGGGGCGCTCGCAATCGCCGCCCTGACGCCACCGCCCGAGCGGAAAGAGGGAAGGATCGTCGGCGAGGGAGCCGGGGCCGTTGGCGAGCTGGTGCGACTGCTGCGCGAAGAGGCCAAGGTCCTGTGACCACGCTCGCGGTGCTGGAGCAGCGCGATGGCGCGCTGCGCAAGATTTCCTTCGAGGTCGTCAC
>QHTW01000153.1:445-8465 GCA_003220955.1 Gemmatimonadota bacterium
CAGGGCGTCGACCGGGTCGCCAAATTCGGCGCGGATAAGATCGTCACACTCACCAATCCGGCATTCGCCAGATATGCGCCCGAGGCGTTCGCGCAGGCGCTGGCCGAGCGCGCGAAGCAGGCTGGGTATCGCGCCATTGTGTTCGCGGCAAGCGCGACGGGAAAGGACCTCGCGCCCCGGGTAGCGGCCAAACTCGGCGTGGCCGTCGCCGGCGATCTCACAGATCTCAAGGCGGAGGGCGACGTTGTCGTCGTCACGCGGCCGGTGTATGCCGGCAAGGCGCTGTTGAAAGTGAAGGTCGTGTCCCAGCCCGCCGTGCTCTCGTTGCGACCCAATGTGTTCACGCCAGTGGAGCGGCCCAAGGCGGCGACGACCGAGACGGTCGCGGTAAACGTCGCGCCCGGCAGAGTGACTGTCCGCGAGATCAAAGCCGCGCCCGCCGGTACACTCGATGTGGCCGAGGCCCAGGTGATCATTTCGGGAGGGCGTGGCCTCAAGGAGCCGGCCAATTTCAAGGTGCTGGAAGAGCTGGCGCAGGCATTCGGCGGTCGGGCGGCGGTCGGGGCGTCGCGCGCCGTCGTGGACGCGGGATGGCGCGCCCATGCCGATCAGGTGGGGCAGACCGGCAAGACGGTGAGTCCATCGCTCTACATCGCCGTTGGAATCTCCGGCGCGATCCAGCATCTCGCCGGCATGCGGACATCGAAGGTGATCGTCGCGATCAACAAGGACAAAGACGCGCCGATCTTCAAGGTCGCCGACTACGGCGTCGTAGGGGATTTGTTCGAGATCGTGCCGAAGCTCACCGAAGAGATTCGGAAGCTCCATGGCTGAGATCGTCCCAGCCCGATATCAACCAGCACTCCCACTCGAAACACTGATCATTCCGGACGACGCCCCAGGTGCGGGGGACCGGATGGAGGTCGACGTTCTGATCGTGGGAGCAGGCCCGGCCGGGCTCGCGTGCGCGGTCGAGCTGGCAAGGGTGGCGAAGGCGGACGGCACAGAGCTGAACATCGGCGTACTCGAAAAAGCCGAGGGGTTGGGCGAGCATTCGCTGTCGGGCGCGGTGGTGAATCCGCGCGCGTTTCGTGAGCTCTTCCCGGACCTGAAGGACGCAGACTTTCCTTTCCGCCAGACTGTCACGAAGGAATCCGTCTATCTCCTGACGCAGCGCGGGAAGTTTCGACTACCGACGCCACCCACGATGCACAATCGCACGTTCTACATCGCGTCGCTGTGCGAGATTGTGCGCTGGCTCGGTGCGAAAGCCGAGAACCTTGGCGTCAATGTGTTCACCGGATTTCCGGCGGCGCAGCTGCTGACGCGCGAATCGACGGTGGCGGGTGTGCGGACGGCACCGGCCGGGCTCGACCGTCAGGGCAATCCAACGCCGGGCGGCACAGCGCCCAACGATCTCGTCGCCAAGGTCACCGCGTTGGCCGAGGGCACGCGGGGCCTCCTCGCGCAGGCGTGGTGCCAATGGCAGCACGTGCCGTCGGAGAACCCCCAGATCTTCGCGCTCGGCGTGAAGGAGCTGTGGGAGACCAGACAGCCGCTCGATCGCGTCATGCACACGTTGGGATGGCCGCTCCCGAACGACGCGTTCGGCGGCAGCTTCGTCTACCCGCTCGAGCCGACTCTCGTCGCGTTGGGCTTGGTCGTGGGTCTCGACTACCGCGACGCGGGGCTGGATGTGCACGTCCTGGTGCAGCAATTCAAGCACCATCCGCTGGTGCGGGAACTCCTGGCCGGCGGCGAAATGGTCGAATGGGGCGCCAAGACCATCCCCGAAGGCGGGTTCTACTCGCTTCCCCAGCGGCGCGCGGGTGACGGAGTCGTGCTGCTCGGCGACGCGGCCGGATTCGTGGATGTGCCGTCGCTCAAGGGGATCCACTACGCGATGCAGTCGGGGATCTTCGCAGGCCGCGCGATCTTTCAGCATCTGAAACACGGCACGGACCTCACGGAATACGATCGTCTGGTCAACGCGTCATACATCGCCCGCGACCTCCATCGCACGCGCAACATGCGGCTCGCATTCCGGGACGGCTTCTATCTCGGGGGCCTGCAGGCGGGGCTGATGGCGCTCACGGGAGGACGATTCCCGGGGGGGAAGTACAAGATGCACGCGGACGCGGGCGTGCCGCGCACGCTGCGCTCCGCGCCTCCGCTGCCCGGTGGAGTCAGCAAGGTGGACGCAGTCTTCAAGTCCGGAAACTCGACACGAGACACGATCCCCAGCCATTTGATCGCGCCGCACGACATCCCAGGCGATGTCGCGCGGTTCTACTCGCACATGTGCCCAGCCGGCGTCTACGAAGCGACGGAGAACGGGATGCGGATCAATGCGCCGAATTGCGTGGATTGTAAGGCGACGGATGTGCTGGGACCACGCTGGACGCCGCGGGAAGGAGGCAGCGGCCCGAAGTACAAGCGGATGTAGCCGTTACGCGCGGTTGTCCCTGAAGTACTGGCGCGCGCGTTCGGCGAGCTGCCCGCTCGACATCGGGAGATTGCGCTTCACCCACAGCATCGTGCGCTGGCCGCTCGGAAAGCGGCGCGCCCCCTCCGGGCGTGACACGCCCGCCATCTGCGTGAGCGAGATGCCGAAGATCTCCTTGCTGGCCCGATCGAGCGAAACCGCAAACTGCTCGTCATCGGGCGTCCCCAGGATGTCGGTGTGCGTGCGGCCCAACTCCTCGAGCGGGCCGGCATACGAGTACTCGGACTGCGTATCCATCGTGTAGCCACAGTAGAGCGAGAATCGGTAGGTACCGGCCAGGACATTCCAGAAGTCCTCGATCTGGATCGCGGCAGCGGTGTTCCCAACTTGCCACAACGCATTCGTCAAATCGCTGTAGACCCGCGTGTCGCGACCCGATGACTGGAGGCGCGACAGGGCGGGCGCCAGCGCGTTCCGAAACGGTGTCCATTCCGGCAGGCCGCCGGCAACCAATGGTCCCGTGATCTCTCCAGCGTCCAGGACGGACAGTTGTCGATGATCGCGCAGCGATTGTGGGCGGAATTTCCCGGCCGCCAGTCGTTCGAACAGCCGGTCCCGCTGATCGGGTCTCGCGATGATCAGTACGCCATCGCCGCGCTGCAAGCCCGCTTCGACGAAGGCGAGCGCCGACTCGGTGAGCGTGTCGCGCCGACGATCCTGGCCTTCGGCATCGCGGTGGAACTGGGCGAAGTGTCGCCCCGCCGGGGCTTCAACGAGGAGGGTCACGTTCAGTACGCGGAGTCTGCGTAGTAGCGACGCGCCCGCTCCAGCACCGCGGCGCTGGCGGAGGGCAGGTTGCGCTTCACCCAGAGCATCGTGCGCGGCCCGCTCGGAAAGCGTTGCTCGCCGCTGTCGCGCCGGCTGGAGAAACCGACCATCTCGGATAGCGGGACCCCGAACACGTCACGGCTCGCAGCATCCAACGCCGCCCGGAACCTGTCGTCCTCGTCCGTCCCAAGAATGTCGGAGTGCGTCCGGCCGATGTCCTCGAGCGGTCCGGTGTAGGTGCGGTCGTGATGCACGTCGAGCATGTAGCTGCAGAACAAGGAGAACGGATACAGGCGCGCGAACTCGTTCCAGTACTCTTCAAGGCGAACGGCGGCCGCCTGCTTTCCTTCCTGCCACAGCAGGTCCACCATCCCGCTATACGCCCGGGTCGTCCCGCGCCCGAACGCCCGTACGCGCTCGAAGATCGCTGCCATCGCGTGGCGAAAGTCTTGCCAATCCGGCGCATCGTTCCGCAGGAACTTGCGCAAGGTCATCTCGGCATCGTGCAGCTCGAGGCGCCCGGACTTGAGGAAAGGACTGGGATCGAGATCGTCCGCCCGCAGCCGCGTGAGGAAGAGGTCGGTGTGCTGCGGGGTCGCGATGACCACAACTCCATTGCCGCGCCGCAGGCCCGTCTGCAGGTAGAGCGTGACGGCATCGGCGAGGGATTGCGGGTCCCGGTGCAGCTGCGCGAAATGGCGGTTCACCGGAGCTTTGATCAGGAGCTCGCTGACGGGAGAAGCGGTCATGACCCGAAACAATAGAAGGACGCGAGACGTCCACAATCATTCCTCTGAGCGGTTTTTCGGGAATGCGGGGTCCACCGGACGGAGTAGATCCTAAGATCGAAATCAGCGAAAACTAAAACTCAGCTTGACGCCGTCGATGATGAACTGAACGGCGATGGCGCACAGCACGAGCCCCATGAGGCGGGTCAGGATGCGCATTCCCGTTTGCCCCAGCCGCCGCTCCACCAGCGAGGCCGCCGACAGGACGAGGTAGGTGATGAGGGCGGTCAGGAAGATGGATACGTACACCGCCACCGTCGCGGCTACCGACTTGGCCCCGAGCGCGAGAACCATCACGGTCGAGATCGCTCCGGGGCCTGCCAGCATCGGCACGCCGAGCGGCAGGATGCCGATGTCTTCCTTCTGAATGCCCTCGGCCTTCTCGACCGGCGTCTCCCGCTGCTGGCTCCGCCGGGCCTGGACCATGTCGAGCGCGTTGAGGCCGATCAGCACGCCGCCCGCGATCTTGAACGCACCGATCGTGATACCAAAGATCTTGAAGATCAGGCTGCCGCCCAGCGCGAACGCGATGAGCGTGATGGCGCAGGTCCACGCGCCGCGGCGCGCGAGGACGCGGCGCTGCTCTGGCGAGTCGCGGGCGGTCATCGCGAGGAAGGTGGGGATGACCGCGAACGGATCGACGATGAAGAGGATCGATGTGAAGATGAGGAGCAGCTCCATCACGCGCTGATTCACCGCGTCGCTCCTCCCCGCGTGAGCCCCGCCCGAATGCGCTGCATCTTCGCGGTCTGCGCCGGCAGATCGCGCAGCCGCGCGCGCAGGCGTTGATACCTGCTCGCTCGGAAGCGGATGGTGCGGGGCTGGCCGTCATGCACCACGTCGACGACCACCCCGGCGCCGGGACGAAGCGGTCGCGTGGCAGCGGCGACGTCGGTCGCATCGATGATCTCGCGGCGGTTGATGCGGACGAGCTCATCGCCCGTCCGGAGGCCGGCGCTCCAGGCGGCGCTGCCCAGGGCGGCCACCGCGCGCCAGCGGCCGCCCTGAACGGCTGGCGGCAGGGAGCCGATCCGCGCGTCGACGGCAGGCTCCGTGGTGAACGCGACGCGCCAGCCGGCCGCCTGGAGGTAGTTGTTCCACGGGATCTCGGTCACCCCGCTCACATGCAGGCGCCAGAACTCCGCGAAGTCGCATCCCGTCGCGCTGCGCACGGCCGCCAGCAGCTGGTCCCGCGTGAAGCCGTGCGCGCCTGCGTAATGCTCCAGGAGATATCGCATGACGTCGTCGAGCGACTTCGCGTTGTCGGTGGAATCGCGGATCGCGAGATCGAGCAGAAATCCCAACAGCTCGCCCTGGAGATAATAGGAGATCGTCACGCCATGGTTGACGGCCGGTGCGTCCCAGGTGGTCCACGACGACCGTTCCGGAGAGATCATGAGATGTGCCGGATCGCCCTGGAGATTCTCGATCGATGTCGCGAGCCGGCGCGCGAAGTCGGCGGGCGTGTTGAGCCCGGCACGCGCGAGAATCACGTCGGCGTAGTAATCGGTGACGCCCTCGCTCCACCACAGATTGACGGTGCGCACTTCGTGCTCGTAATCGAATGGCCCGAGCTCGATTGGCCGGATGCGCTTCACATTCCAGGCGTGGAAGAATTCGTGCGCGCTGACCGTCTGGGCACCGCGTGGACTGCGCGCGAGGATTTCGGTCGTGACTCCGATCGTCGTCGAATTGGCGTGCTCGAGGCCACCGCCGCGGCCGCCGACGAAGATGTAGGTGTAGTCCTGGTAGGGTGCGGCGCCGAAAACCTCGATCGCGGTCGTCGAAATGCGCCGCAGCATGTTCACGAAGGCGGTTGGGGCGGAGGCGCGGCCGCCGCCCAAATCGACGACGGCACGGTGCGGCGTGCCGGCGGCCGTGAAGGGATAGGACAGGAATTGGCCGAGCAGCATCGGGGAGTCGATAAATACATCGTAATTTGGCGCCGTGTAGGTCGTGCTATCGCCGGTGGCAGGCGCAAGCGCGGTGGCGATCCGCCATCCGGCGGGGAGCGTGAACGAGACGCGCGCCGGGAGCTGCTTCCAGCCGTCGAGGTACATGAACGTGCGCGGCCCGTCCAGCATGCCGGAGGTGGTCCGCAGGAACCAGCGATTGTTGGGGCGGCGCCACGCGACCGAGTCGCGCAGACCGGCGGTGTACCGCACGGTGATCGAAGGCTTGCCCCGGGTGTCGATCACCCACGAGTTCGGCGAATCCTGACGAACCGCCAGGCGAGCGTCCGCGGATGATGCCTCGAATCCAGTGATGTTCTCACCCGAATTCATGAGAACATAGGCCCCCGGTGCCCACGCCGGGATGACGAGGCGGCTCGGGTTAGGCGGATGGCTGATCTGAAGTTCGACGCGATACGCGGATCGATCGTTCGGAACGGTAAGTCTGAAGGACAGCTGCGGAGTTGAATCTTGCGCGACGAGCGCGAGGAGGACCGCGAGCAATCTAGATCGCTACTTGAACAACGCGATCCTTCCCCGACTTCTTCGCGTCGTACATGGCTTGGTCGGCTCGTCTCAGAAGGTCGTCGGTGCTGGCATCCGTCGAGGTACAAGAGACCACGCCGATGCTCGCGGTAACGTTGGGCGTCCCCTTGAACACGGTGCGGAGTCCCGCGATCAGCCGCTTCGCTGCCCCGTCCGCGAGCTGGGCATCGGTCTCGGGCATGAGCACCGCGAACTCGTCGCCCCCGAGTCTCCCGACGACGTCCGCCTGACGCACCGACGAGCGCATCGCGTCCGCCACGAGCCGCAGCACGGCGTCCCCGGTCTGATGGCCGTGCGTGTCGTTGATGACCTTGAAGTTGTCGAGATCCATGTACATCAGCGCCAGGGGACGTGGGTAGCGACGATTGCGATCGAGCTCTTGAGTCAGCCGATCGGCGAACGCCCGGGCGTTCAGCACATTCGTGAGGGCATCCTGCGTGACGAGGCGCGCCAGCTGCGCCTGGCTGCGTCGGAGCGTCTGGAGCCCCGCCATGGCGACGCCCAGCACGGCGAGATACGCCACCCCGGTGACGACGCGCCACACCATCGGCGTGTCCGCCGGCATCTGAACCCACGCGATGGCTTCGCGAAATCCAGTGGTAACAACGGCGAATACGATCCCCCAGGCCAACCCCTCCGTCCAGGTAACGAGGAGCACCGGAATGATGTACAGGATCCCGAGCCTGGCAGCCGGCGGGGTTAAGACGTTGACCCAGTACACGCCGAGGGTCAGGAGGATATAGCCCGTCAGCCGCAGCGCGCGACGCAAGACGGGCGAGTCGAGCGCGGCCATCAGTAGGGTGGCTCCGCGACGTGCTGGGGGTCGTCGAGGATTATCGCCTGCAGCTCAGAGCCCACGGGAACCGTCGGCATATCGGCAGGGACGATCAGGAGAGCGTTCGCGCGCGCCATGCTGGTGAGAATGCCAGAGCCCTGCGGCCCTGTCAAACGCGCTCCCCCTTCCTCTACTATTGCGCGCAAGAAGTGGCGCAGTTTGGGACCGAGCGCGATGGGCTCACGCACGGTCACCGGCACCGTCCTCCGGAACGGCAAGGCGTGCCCCTCGAGACGCCGAATCGCGGGCCGCACGAACAGCTCGAACGTCACCATGGCGCTGACCGGATTTCCCGGCAGCCCGATCCAGGGGATCCCGTTCAGCAGGCCGAATCCCACGGGCGCGCCCGGCCGCATCGCGATCCGCCACAGTTTCAGCTCGCCACCCGACGCGGTGAGCACGTCGCGCACGAGATCGTGCTCGCCCACGCTGACGCCCGCCGTGGTCACCAGCAGGTCGGCGTTCGCCGCTCCGCGCAGGTGCTCGCGCAGGCTTTCCTTCGTATCGCGCGCCACACCGAGATCGAGCGGCACGGCGCCGCCACGCCGGATCAGCGCATCGAGCGTGTAGGAGTTGGAGGTCGCGATCTTCCGGCCGGCGAGGATCTCATCGCGCCGATCGAGGT
>QHTW01000279.1:0-2533 GCA_003220955.1 Gemmatimonadota bacterium
CCGGCATGCCGGACACACGGCGTACGTCAGCGGGAAGATTCGTCCCAGTCGTTCGATCACGCGCGGCTCGCAGCGCACGATCGTCCACCGCTCCGGCGGATGATAGCGAATCTCGAGGAACCGCCGATCGACCGGCACGTTGTGCCGGTTCACGTCGAGGACGACGATATTGCTCGAGGAGATGCGAACGACGGGATACCAAGCGCCGCGCCGCAGCGTGTGGGCGCCGGCGGGACCGACCCGCGCCCAGCCCTTCACTTGCAGGCGCGTGGGCGTGACCATCCGGTTGACGATTTCCATAGTCTCAAGACTACCTACGTGCGCAAGTACCCGTCGTGACTAGAGTCACAGCGCATACGGTCGCCCCGAGTCACCCGCACTCTGAAAAGCCGCAGACGTGACATTTCGCACATCCCTCGATGAATGCCAGCTGCGATCCGCAGTCGGGGCACGCGCCGATAAAGTCCTGATCGGGGCCGCGGGCCGCCCGCAGGGCGGCATCGCCCGCCGGGCCCCGGACGACCTCCGTGGGGGCGGGCGCCGGGGCTCTCGAGCTGTCGAGGAGATCCTGCTGCACTCCCTGCTTCTCCTGCATCCACTTCTCGATGGCGATCCCGATCGCATCGGGAACGGACATCACCTTGTTCGGACCGAGGCCGACCGCGCGGTCGGAGGAGATGCCCCGCAGCTGCCGGTAAATCTCCGGGAGCGGCACGCCGGAGCGCAGGGCGAGCGAAATGAGCCGGCCGATCGCCTCGACGTCCGCCATCAGGGCACCGCCCGCCTTGCCGAGCGACATGAAGACCTCGAACGGCTGGCCCTTGTCGTCTTCGGTTATCGTCACGTACATCGTACCGAGCGGTGACTCGATGCGGCGCGTCGAACCCTTCAGCAAATCGGGGCGCGAGCGCTTGGCGCGGCGCTGCAGGTTCTCCGCCTCGACGTCGTGCAGCCGCTCCTTGGTGAGATGCAGCTCGGTCTCGAGCTCAGCGATGCGGCTCAGCGCTTCGGTGAGCGCGTCCTTCCCTGCCCCGGCCGCGTTCTCGGTGACCTTCCTCGCGGTCGAGCCGGTGGACAGCACCTGGTTCTCGCGCGCACCGTCGCGGTACACCGTGACGCCCTTGCAGCCGAGCTGGTAGGCGTAGCGGTAGATCTGCTCGACGTACTGCTCGGTCGCGTCGTTGGCGAAGTTGCAGGTCTTGGAGATCGCCGAATCGGTGAAGTCCTGGAACGCGGCCTGCATCTGGATGTGCCACTCGGGCGTCACGTCGTGCGCCGTCACGAAGACGCGCTGCCACTTCGCCGGCACCGCATCGAAGTGAATATGCCCGGCCTCCGCGATCTGCTGCATCAGCTCCTCGGAGTACCATCCCTCGCGCCTGGCGATCGCCACGAAGTCTTCGTTGACGTCGGGCATCAGCACGCCGGCCTGATTGCGCATGAACGCCACGGCGAACAGCGGCTCGATGCCCGAGCTGCAGCCGGCGATGATGGAAATGGTGCCGGTCGGCGCCACGGTCGTGAGGTTGCAGTTGCGCAGCCGGCGCATCGGCCGGATGCGCTGGCCGGCGGCGTCGCGCGCGCAGGTGGCGTCGGGGCCCCAGATGGAGCGCTCCCACTCGGCGAAGACGCCGCGCTGCTCGGCGAGCTTCTCCGAGGCCTTCTTGGACTCCTCGTCCACGAACTCCATCATGCGCCGGCCGAGCGCCACGCCTTCCTCGGAGTTGTACGGGATCCCCAGGCGCACCAGGAGGTCCGCCCAACCCATGATCCCCAGCCCGATGCGGCGGATCCGCTTGGCGAGATCGTCGATCTCGCTCAGTGGGTACTTGTTCGCATCGATGACGTTGTCGAGGAAATGCGTGCACAGGTGCACCGCCGTGGCGAGGCGGTCCCAATCCACTTCCCCGCCCTCGGTCACGAACAGCCCGACGTTGATCGACCCCAGGTTGCAGACGTCGTACGCCAGCAGCGGCTGCTCGCCGCAGGGGTTCGTGGCCTCGTAGCTGCCGAGGTGCGGCACCGGGTTGTAGTGGTTGGCGATGAAGAACACGCCCGGCTCGCCCGTCTTCCACGCCCCATGCACGATCTTGCGGAACACCTCGCGCGCGTCGAGCCGGCCGACCGCCTTGCCGGTGCGGGGATGGAGCAGGTCGTAGCTGGTCCCCGCCTCGAGTGCCGCCATGAATTGGTCCGTCACGGCCACCGAGATGTTGAAGTTCGTCACCTGGGTGAGGTCATCCTTGCAGGTGATGAAGTCCAGGACGTCGGGGTGATCCACCCGGAGGATGCCCATGTTGGCGCCGCGCCGGGTGCCGCCCTGCTTCACGACGTCCGTCGAGGCGTCGTAGAGCTTCATGAAGGAAACGGGCCCCGAGGCGACCCCCATCGTGGAGCGCACCACGTCGTTCTTGGGCCGCAGCCGCGAGAAGGCGAAGCCGGTGCCGCCGCCCGACTGGTGCACCAGCGCCATCGCCCGCAGGGTGTCGTAGATGCCGCTCTTGCCGTTGGAGAGGGCATCGTCCACCGGGAG
>QHTW01000279.1:2562-3010 GCA_003220955.1 Gemmatimonadota bacterium
TTCATCAGGGTGGGCGAGTTCGGCATCCACACCCGGGCGGCCATCAGCTCGAAGAACGCCTCCGCCACCGTCTCGACCGCCTTCCCGGAGGCGCCGTAGGTGGCGTCCGGCTCGGCGACGGTGCGCGCGACCCGCCAGAAGAGGTCCTCGGCCGACTCCACCGGGCGCCCCTGGTCGTCCTTCACGAGGTAGCGGCGTTCCAGCACCGTGATGGCGTTGGGCGTCAGGTCGAGTTTGCGAGGTGAAGCAGTCATGCTGGCTCGTCCCTTCGGGGTAGAGCGTTCGGTCCAACCCGGGAATGATGAAATTTAACTAGCCTGCTTCGGGACCTGCCAAAGACGGCCGAGAAGCGCGGAAGGTCAAGGTAGGCACGACGGTTGGCCGAATCAAGACTTGACGAGGATGCAGCAGGGAGGCCGTCTCGCGGGAATTCACATCACAAACCTGT
>QHTW01000154.1 GCA_003220955.1 Gemmatimonadota bacterium
CCAGGTAGTTGTTGACGGTGACGAGGTGCGCCCCGCGGCCCGCGAGCGCGTTGAGATAGAGCGGGAGCGTCGCGACGAGCGTCTTGCCTTCGCCCGTCGCCATTTCCGCGATCTTCCCCTGGTGCAGCACGATGCCGCCGATGAGCTGCACGTCGTAGGGCACCATGTCCCATTTCAGGGTGTGCGCGGTGACCACCACGTCGGTGCCGAGCAGCCGGCGAGACGCCTCCCGCACCGTCGCGAAGGCCTCGGGCAGCAGATCATCGAGCGTCTGTTGCAGCTCGCTGACGAACGACTGCTCGACCCTTCTCAGCTGGTCGCTGAGGTTCGCGCGCTCGGCCGGATCCGGACAGTCGTGCTTCGCCTGCTTGAGGCGCTCGACCTCGGCGTGGAGCGCGCCGGTCCGTTGCGCGATCGTATCGCGGAACTTGACGGTCTGCGCCTGCAGCTCAGCGTCACCGAGCTGCTTGAGACGCACTTCGTGCTCGTGAATCGCGTCCACGATCGGCTGGACGCGCTTCAGCTCGCGGTCGAACCGCGTCCCAAAAATCCTCGTAAACCAACGATTGGCCATTACACCTCTAGCGGTACAGCCCGTGGGTCGCGATGTATTCGCGGACCGCGTCGGGCACTAAATATCGAATGGAACGTCCCTGTGTCACGCGCTCGCGCACCTGCGTGGCAGAAAGGTCGATCGACGGCACCGGGATGACCCGCGTAATCAGGGGGTGACGGACCACGCTCGCACCCGGCCGCGCGAAGACGACGACATCGGCAAGTGCCGGGAGTGCTTCGACTTCCCACCAGTCGGCAAGATCGCGCGCGGCGTCCGCCCCTAGCAGTAACGTGTAGCGGTTCCCCTTTCCGGGCGCGCGCTCGCTCAAAGCGCGCAGCGTCCGGACCGTATACGAGGGAGCGGGCAGCCCCAATTCGACGCGCTCCACCGCCAGCCGGGGATTGCCTGTCACGGCCAGGTCCAGCATGTCCGCTCGCTGCTCAGGGCTGGCCTGGTGCGCGGCGCGCTTGAAGGGCTGCTCGCGAGCCGGCAGGAAGCGCACGGCCACCCCCAGCGCATCCGCTGCCGCTTCCGCGACGATCAAATGCGCGACGTGCACGGGGTCGAACGATCCCCCGAACAACGCCCCTCCGTTCACGCCGGTCAGTGACTCGCGGGCGTCGACGGCGTGGAGGGCGTCGCGCTGGAGCTGGGCGCGGCGGGAC
The DNA here is from genome assembly GCA_003220955.1 of Gemmatimonadota bacterium. Lineage (GTDB taxonomy): Bacteria > Gemmatimonadota > Gemmatimonadetes > Gemmatimonadales > GWC2-71-9 > 20CM-2-65-7. Next base: position 1,222 of record QHTW01000154.1, read on the forward strand.
AGCTTCGATCGATGCCCTTGGCGGTGGGATAGAAGCGCCGCAGGTGCTCGCATGTCTCGTCCAGCTCCTGCGTGTATTTGATCGCGCGATAGCTGTCGATCAACCGGAGCAGCGCGTCGGGGGCGCGCGCCGTATTGGGATAGTTCGCGATCACGTCTTTGAAGTAGATGATGGCGGAATCGAACGCTTTGCGCCGCAAGTAAAAGATGCCGGTCTTGTACGTCTTCTCGGCGAACTGATTCTCGAGGCGGCGCACATGCACCCGCGCGCGCGAGGCGGCCTCGCTCTCGGGGAAGCGCCCGGCCAGCTCCTGATAAATCGCCAGCGCCGTCTCCCCGTAGGCGGGATCGAGCTCGGGACGACGCCACAGCCGCAGGTTCGCGTCGCCCGCTCTGAGCAGCCCCAGCGGCGCGTACTCCGTCGTCGAGAACTCGTCGGCAACCTTCCGGAAGTCGCTGGCGGCCTGCACGTAGTCGCCCATCTGAAACGAGCACTCGGCCATGTAATAGCGAATCTGCGCCAGCTCGGGCCGCCCCGGATCGAGCTCGAACGTCAACCGTTGCAAAATCGCCAGCGCGCGGCGAAAATCGCCGTGGTGGAACAGATCCATGCCACGCGTGAGCTCCACATCCGGTTGCACGACCGGCGCAACGTGCGGCCGATGGTGGCACGCAGCCAAGCCACCGAGTGCCACGCCGAACATTAGTGCGCCGATCGTCCGTCGCATCCTCATTCCGGTTCAGCCTTTCCTAACGCGTTGAGCTTCTCCTGAGCACGCTGCGAAATCGTGTCGCCGGGCGTCCCGCCCGCGAGGGCTTGCTGGTAGCTCTCCATCGCGCCGGCGATATCACCCTGAGCCAGCCGCACGTCACCGAGACCCAGGAACGCGCCGCGGACCACGTCCGGAGACGCACCAGGGGCAGTGGCACGACGGAACCAGGCTTCCGCATCGGCGGGGTGTCCCTGTTCGAGCGCGATTTGTCCTTGGACGAGGGCGCACAGGCCCAGCCCTTCCCGCGCCCGCTCGACGACAGCCGGTGCCCGCTGGCGCCGCACGACGCCCTCAAAGACGCGCACCGCCGTACTACAGTCCTTGACCCGGACCAATGTCATTCCGTATGCGAACAGTAGCGAGTCAGCCCGCGCTGCGTCGACCGCGGACGCCGCGGCCACTGGCAACAGAGCCCTTGCCTCAGCGGTGTCGCCGCGGTCGACGGCGTCGAGCGCGGCCAGAACGACATAGCGCCCGAGGGGCCGGCGCGGGGCGACCTCGCGCAACCCCGTCAGGGCGTTGGCGAGGGCGGTGCGGTCATTGGCGGCGAGCGCGGCGCGCGCGACACGATCGAGGCCGTCGGCAGCTTCTTCGGCCCGCGAGCGATCGCGCTTGGCGAGGTCGCGGTAGGATTCGGCGGCCAGGTCGTAATCCTCTGCGTGCATCGCGGCGGCGCCTGCTTTGGCCAGGAGGTCCGCGCTCCCGGCGTTCGACTTTAGGCCCAACTGGTATTCCGCGAGCGCATCGACATACGAGCCCGCGGCGTAGGCGCGATCGCCGAGCTCTTCATGGTTAGCCGCGGAACGGGTGCATGCCAGCGCAATCACCAGCACAACCGGCGAGAACCGTCTCACTTCCTTTTCTTCTTTCTCGCCGGAGACGGGGAATCGTCGGGTGCCTCGGGGCCGTCGGCGCTTGCGCCCGCGGAAACGGGCGCGACGTCGGACGCCGACAGGAGCGCCAGATAGGCTTCGACGCGCGGATCCTCGGGCCGCCGAGCCCGCAGCTCCTCCCAGACGGCGCGCGCCGCCAGCCCGTCGCCGGCGAGGTAGCACGCCAGTCCCAGCATCGCGGCGGCATCGAGAAACGACGGTCGCTCGCGCACAATCGTCTGGAAATGCTCATGCGCTTCGAGCGCGCGGCCGGCTTCGAGCAACATGCGCCCCAGCTTGTACCGCAGGTCGTGAAAACCGGGACCGAGTGTCAGTGCCGCCTCGTACTGGGCGATCGCCTCGCTGAGCCCGCCTGCTTCGTAATAGGCCTGCCCGAGCACTGCGTGCTGGTTCGCCAGCTTCGCCGCGACGTGGCCGTGGAACCCGGAGCGCCGCTCCGAGGTCACCTGGCGGGCGCGCCGCAGCACGGCGTTCGCTTCCTCTTCGCGACCGAGCTCGTTCAGCACGAGGGCCCGATGAATCAGGGCCTCGATGTAATTGGGGTTTAGCGCCAGCGCGCGGTCGAGCTGCTCCAACGCCTTGTCCGGTTGCCCGGCGAGCGAATACGACAGACCCAGCAGGTGGTGCGCGTCCGCAAACGCGCGGCCCGTCGCGATGACCTCCTCGAGGAGATGAATCGCGCCGTAATAGTCCTGCAGTTGAAAGCGTTCGTTAGCCTGCTCGACCAGACGTTCGGGACTGACGTCCATGGACCTCCTCATACCAGTCGACGAATTTGCGGATCCCTTCCTCGATCCCGACGCGCGGCTTGAAACCCAACACGCGTCCGGCGTGCGCCAGGTCGGCATCCGTGAGCCGTACGTCACCTGGCTGATCGGGGTGGCGCTCGATGCGCGCTTCCCGACCCAGCGCCTCTGCGATCAGCGCGATCAGCCGGTCGAGACGCACGCGCTCGCCGCCGCCCAGGTTCACCGTCTCGATCGCCCCCTGCGCCGCGCCGGCGGTCCATTCCAGCGCGGCCAGGACGCCGTCCAGGCAGTCGGTAATATAGGTATAGTCGCGCTCGCTCGACCCGTCCCCGTGCATCCGCACCGGGCGGCCTCGGGCGATCAGATCGGTGAACTTGTGGATTGCCAGGTCGGGACGCTGCCGCGGCCCGTACACGGTGAAGAACCGCAGGCAGATGATCTTGAGCGGATACAGATGGACGAAGGCATGGGCCAGCAATTCTCCCGCCCGCTTGCTGGCGGCATACGGCGAAATCGGCGAGACCGCCGGTTTGTCCTCCGTAAAGGGTGCGGGCGTGGCGTTGCCGTACACCGACGACGACGAGCCGAATACGATCCGGTTCAACCCGACGCGCCGCGCCGCATCGAACAGCCGCGCGGTCGCGGTCACGTTCGCGTCCATGTAGGACGCCGGATCCTCCAGCGAGGGCCGAACGCCGGGCTTGGCGGCCAGGTGGATCACTGCGTCGACACCGGCCAGCGGCATGGGGTCGCGGGCGACATCCGCCTCGACGAATTGGAAGGCGGGAAGCTTGCGCAGGCCTGCGAGATTTCGCTCCTTCACCTCACGCGCATAAAACGGATCGAAATTGTCCACACCGGCCACGTCGTTGCCGCGTCGGATCAAGGCTTCGCACACATGTGAACCGATAAACCCGGCCGCGCCGGTGACGAGCAACCGCTGCTTCACGTCGCTGCCGCTCGCTCGCGCGCGACCACCCCACGGAAGTATTCGATAGTCCGGCGCAGGCCCTCCTCGAGACGGACCGTTGGCTCCCAGTCGAGCGTCCGCCGAGCGTACGAAATGTCGGGCTGGCGGACGCGCGGATCATCCGTGGGGAGCGGCCGCTGCACGATTTCGCTCTTGCTGCCGGTGAGCTGCACGACGCGATCGGCGAGCTGGCGGACCGTGAATTCGTGCGGGTTCCCGAGGTTGGTCGGCTCGGGCGTGCCCCGCTCGAACAGCCGCACGATTCCCTCGATGAGGTCGTCCACGTAGCAAAATGAGCGGGTTTGCGAGCCGTCGCCGTAAATGGTCAGCGGCTCGCCCCGCAGCGCCTGGACGATGAAGTTCGACACGACGCGGCCGTCATTGGGCCGCATGCGCGGACCGTAGGTGTTGAAGATGCGCACGATCCGGGTGTCCAGGTCATGGTAGCGGTGATACGCCATCGTGAGCGCCTCGGCGAAGCGCTTCGCTTCGTCGTACACGCCGCGCGGTCCCACCGGATTCACGTTGCCCCAATACGATTCCGGCTGCGGGTGAACGAGCGGATCGCCGTAGACTTCGGACGTCGACGCCAGGAGCAACCGTGCCTGCTTGGCGAGCGCGAGTCCCAGCGCCTTATGCGTGCCCAGGGCGCCCACCTTGAGCGTCTGAATCGGCAATTCGAGGTAGTCCACGGGGCTGGCGGGACTCGCAAAATGGAGCACGCCATCCAACGGGCCTTCCACTTCGATGTATCGGGTCACGTCCTGATTCGCGAAGCGGAAGCGCGGATGTGAGCTCAAATGCTCGAGATTGGCCGGACTACCCGTGATGTGATTGTCCATCCCCAGCACGTCGTACCCGAGCGCCAGGAACTTGTCGACGAGGTGTGAACCGAGAAATCCGGCCGCGCCCGTTACGAGGACGCGCATCCGATGTGGCGGCCGATACTGTCGTAGGTGAACCCGAGCCGGCCCAGCTTGACGGGATCGTAGAGATTGCGCCCATCCACGATCAGGGGCCGGTTCAGGAGACGCTTGATTCTGGCAAAGTCGGGGTTGCGGTATTCCAGCCACTCCGTGACGATCGCGAGCGCATCCGCGCCGCTCAGGGCGTCGTAGGCATGCTCGGCATACGTCACGCGGCCGCCGAGGTAGCGCGCCGCCGATTTCATTGCGGCCGGATCGTGCACCTGCACTCTGGCGCCGGCGCAGAGCAGCGCTTCGATCAGCACGAGCGCCGGACTTTCGCGCACGTCATCCGTTTCGGCTTTGAACGCGAGCCCCCACACCGCGATGCTCCGCTGCTGCAAATCCCCCACATGCTCGCGCAGCTTCTCGAACAGCACCTGCTTCTGGGCATCGTTCGCCTTCTCGACGGCGTCGAGAATGTCGAGCGCAACGTGGCGATCGGCGCCGGCACGAATCAGCGCCTTGACGTCCTTGGGGAAGCAGGATCCGCCGTACCCCGGACCAGGAAAGAGAAACGCCGGCCCGATCCGCCGGTCGGTGCCGATGCCGCGCCGGACTTGGGTGACGTCGGCACCCACCGCTTCGCACAAACGTGCGATCTGGTTCATGAACGAAATACGGGTCGCGAGCATCGCGTTCGCGGCGTATTTCGTCATTTCCGCCGACGGGATGTCCATGACGATCAACGGATTCCCGGTGCGCACGAACGGGGCGTACAGCTCTTCGATGACGCGGGCCGCTGCGTCGGAATCCACGCCGACGACCACGCGGTCGGGCTTCATGAAATCGTCGACCGCCGCTCCCTCTTTCAAGAACTCGGGGTTGGAGCACACGTGGAATGGGGTGCGGGTCCGCTGCGCGATCTCGGCGCGGACCTTCTCCGCCGTGCCGACCGGGACGGTGCTCTTCGTGATGACCACTTTGGGCTCGTTCATGTGGTCGCCGATCGTGCGCGCCACCTCGAGCACATGCTGCAGATCGGCCGACCCGTCCTCGTCGGCTGGCGTGCCCACCGCAATGAAGACGATTTCGGAGCGCTCCACGGCGTCCGCCACGTTCGCCGTGAAGATCAAGCGACCGTCCCGTTGATTCCGCACGACCATCGGTTCGAGCCCAGGCTCGTAGATCGGCAGTTTGTTCTGCTTGAGCGACGCGATCTTGGCGGCATCGACGTCGGCGCAAACCACTTCGTTGCCAGTTTCCGCGAGGCACGCGCCTACGACAAGCCCCACGTACCCCGTGCCGACAACGGCTACCTTCACGTACGCTCTGCCTTGCGCTCACGCGAGAGTACATGGCGCGTATCCACCGTCGCGCGCGCGTGTCGCTTCACCGCCGGGTAGTCGACCGCGTCGTGATCGGTGATGATCATCACGCAATCAGCCGCGCGGAGCGTTTCGGGCGTCAGGGCCACGGAGTTCAGCGCAATGGCGTCGTCCTTGAGCACCGGCACATGCGGGTCGTGATAGGACACTTGCGCACCGCGGTGCTGGAGCAGCCGGATCACATCGAGCGCCGGACTCTCGCGGATGTCGTCGATGTTCTTTTTGTACGCGACGCCCAGCAGCATCACGCGACTGGCGCGCACCGCCTTCCCCTGCTCGTTGAGCGCGTCGACCACCTTCGCGACCCAGAACTCGGGCATTTCCGCGTTCAGCTCGCCGGCGAGCTCGATGAAGCGCGTCTTGTAATTGAGCGTGCGCATCTTCCACGCGAGATAATGCGGGTCCAGGGGGATACAGTGCCCGCCGACGCCCGGTCCCGGCGTGAATTTCATGAACCCAAAGGGCTTCGTGGCGGCCGCATCGATGACTTCCCACACGTCCACGCCGAGTTTGTCGCACACGATCGCCATTTCGTTGACGAGCCCGATGTTGACGCTGCGGAAGGTGTTCTCGAGAATCTTCACGAGCTCGGCCGCCTCCGGCGAGGAGACCGGGACGAGCGTATCGATGGCCGGTTGATACAGCGCCAGCGCCACCTTCAGGCAGTTCGGCGTGATGCCGCCGACGACCTTTGGGGTGTTGCGCGTGTTGAACCGCTCGTTGCCCGGGTCCACCCGCTCCGGCGAAAACGCGAGGAAAAAATCCTCCCCCACCTTCAGGCCCGTCGACTCGAGCGCCGGCAGCATCAGCTCGCGCGTGGTGCCGGGATATGTGGTGGACTCGAGCACCACGAGCTGGCCCTTGCGGAGCGCGCGTTTCACCGACTCCGTCGCTGCGAGCACGTAGCTCACATCAGGATCTTTGGTCTTCGACAGCGGCGTCGGCACGCTGATGGAGATGACGTCCGGTTCTTTGAGCCGGGACAGGTCCGCGGTGGCCGAGAATTTCTTGGCTTGCACCGCAGCACCGACCGTCGCGGCCGGGACGTCCTGGATATGCGAGCGGCCCGCGTTGAGCGACTCGACGACCCGCGGGTTCACGTCGACGCCGAGGACGCGGTAGCCGGCGCGCACCAGCTCCATCGCGAGCGGCAGTCCGACGTAGCCAAGGCCAACCACGCCAAAGAGGGCGGTCCGGTCCTTCCCTTTCGCGAGAAGGGTGTCGACGATGGCTGGTGCTGCAGCAGTCGCGGTCATGGTGTCTCCGGAGTGCCGCCGCGCGCCAACGAGCGGGAGGCGGCTTCGAGCACGCGGACGACGCGCACGCCGTCCTCAGCGC
>QHTW01000155.1:0-3304 GCA_003220955.1 Gemmatimonadota bacterium
ACGGCAGCGCCTGCAGGGAAGACGCGTCGAGGCCTTGCTGCACTACGCCTAACTCGCGTAGATTTGCTCGCTTACGCCCCCCCGGACGAGCCCCTGTAGCTCAGGTGGATAGAGCAGCGGTTTCCTAAACCGTTGGCCGGGTGTTCGAGTCACCCCAGGGGCACTGCAACATACGAATGTCCCAATGATCAATGTCGAATGCTCCATGATCATTGAACATTGAACATCGAACACTGAGCATTCTCCGAAGGAGCCGATGGCAACCGCAACTCGCGCCGGCGTGACTGGAAAACCTACGAATCCCGCGACGGCCGCGACCGCGGCGGCCGCAACCCCAGGCGCTCGGAAGCCCGCTTTTTCCGATCGCGTTGTCGCGTGGATCCGAGCGCATCGCCGCTTCACGTCCTGGGCCGGTACGGTGCTGGTTGTGGGCGCGCTGCTGTTCATCTGGACGCTGTCGACGAAGCAGCGAGCCGAGGAGATCGCGAGCCGTAACCTGGCGGGCGCACGTTTCGCGTTTGACAATCAAAACCTGCCGCTCGCGGCCAGCGAGCTGGCCAAGGTGATCGAGGACTATTCGGGGACCAACGCGGCTCAGGAAGGCCGGTTGTTGCTGGCCAACGTGCGGCTGCTCCAGGGTCAGCCGCAGCAGGCCGTCGCCGTGCTCAGGGACTACGCGGCGGGGGCGGGGCGGGCCTTCCGGGGCCAGGCCTACAGCCTTCTGGGAAACGCCTACGAGAACATGGGGCGCACGCGGGAGGCGGGGGATGCATACGAGCAGGGGTCGGCAGCCGCGCCGCTGGATTTCCTGAAAGCGCAGCTTCTCGCCGACGCCGGGCGCGCGTGGACCAGCGCGGCTGACACCGCCAAAGCCGTTGCAGCATACCGCCGCATCGTGAGTGAATTCCCCAAAGAGGCCGCGGCAAGCGAGGCGAGGGTGCGGTTGGCTGAGCTCACGAAGGGCGCAGGGTCGGCCACGCAATAACTTCGTATAATAGATGTTATGTTAAGTTAACATGTGGGTGAATGTGGACAAGCGGCTCACGTAATCACACCCCGAAACACCATTCTCCCCTCCCCAACAAGCCAGACGTCCTCGTAACGCCCGCTCTGCGCCTTGGTGGCTCGTACGCCAATGATCCGGCCGCTACGGCTGTGAATGTTGATTGGCAGCCTTCCCAGGCCCCATTCCTGGATTGCACAGCCCGCCCCGACTGCCCCGGTTCCGCACGCCAACGTCTCGCCCTCGACGCCGCGCTCATAGGTCCGCATCCGCCAGCTACCGCTCGACTCAGCCGAAATGAAGTTGACGTTCGCCCCCTCGGGCGCGAGCGCCGGCTCGAAGCGGAGGGCGCGGCCGCGCTCCATCAGGGCGACTTGGTCGACATCATCGACCAGCACGATGAGATGTGGAACGCCGACGCGAGCGAGCACCGCCTGGCGCTCACCAGCCGCGAGCGCGAGACCACGAACGGCGGCCGGCACCTCGACGGGCGCAAGATGGAGCTCGGCGCGACCTCCTTCGAGGCTGCGGCTGCGGTACGTGCCCGCGTCGGTCTCGAGCTCAATCCCCTCGGCGGGTCCAATGGACAGATGCGCCGCAAGCGTCGTGCTGCAGAGCGCCGCATTGCCGCACATGGCAGCGTGGGAGCCGTCGGCGTTGTAGTAGACCATGCGTGCCGCACCGGCGTGTGAACCCGGTCCTACGAACACGATGCCGTCCGCCCCGATGCCCGTCCCCCGAGCGCATAGCGCTTGCATGTCTTCGGGCGTCCAGTCGGCTGCTGTAGACACACGCGCATCGAGCATGACGAAATCGTTGCCCGATCCCGTCATCTTGTAGACCGGCAGGCCGATCAGATGCGGCCGAACCAGGCCATGAGCCGGAGGCGTGGCACCTTCCAGACCGCCTCGCGGACGATGGCCCGATTCATCTTGCTTTGCCCCTCGGTCCGGTCGACGAACACGATCGGGATTTCGCGGAGCTTGAACCCTTTTCTCCATGCGCGAACGCTCATCTCGATTTGAAAGGCATAGCCGTTGGACACGACCTGCGAGAGATCAATCGCCTCGAGCACGCGCCGGCGAAAACACTTGAACCCCCCCGTCAGGTCCCAGATCCTGAGGCCCGTGAACCAGCGGGCGTAAATGTTGGCCAGAAACGATAGCATCAACCGGCCCATCGGCCAATTTACCACCGTGACCTTTCCGTTCAGATAGCGCGAGCCTAAAACGACGTCGGCATCCTGGATGGCCGTGAGAAACTCCTTGAGGTGTGCGGGATCGTGGGAGAAGTCGGCGTCCATCTCGAAGACGTAGTCGTAACCGCGCTCCAGCGCCCATTTGAAGCCGGTGATATACGCCGTCCCCAGCCCGAGTTTCGATTCGCGGTGGAGCGCGTGCACGCGCGGGTTGGCACGCGCCATGTCGTCGGCGATCCGCCCCGTGCCATCCGGAGACCCATCGTCGACGATGAGGACTTCCAGCCGCGGATCCTGCTCCAGGACCTGCAGCACGAGCTGCGGAATGTTGACCGCCTCGTTGTACGTCGGTATGACGACCAGCGCTCGCTCATTCACTCCGCGGTCTCCGCTGCCAGGCCGGCGGCACGAGGAATCCCGCGAACACGATCAGGAGGCTGACGAGTCCGATCGCGATCCCGCGTGAGATGGCGCGCGAGTGATAGTTCAGCTCCAGCCGGCGCGCGCCAGCGCCTACGCGAATCGTCAGGAGCGAGTTGTCTCCCCGGAGTACCTGTCCCGGGTGCCCATCGATCGCCACGGACCAATCGAGATACCAGTTCTCGGCGATCAAGACGTAGCTCGAGTCCGTCGGTGGCGGATCGAGCGCGATCGACATTCTGTCGGCGGTCCACGCCGTGACCCGCCCGCGCGACGCCGAGGGGGGGGGAAACGTCGTCACCGGTCGCGGGTTCAGCGGCGCAGTTGGTGGGAACAGTACCACGCGGTCGTACCCTGGTAAGCGGGGATCGGCGAGCGTGGCCGGAATTGCCTGCTCATCGATCTTGGCCGCCGCGGGAACGACGCGGACGTAAGGCGGCAGCGTGTCCGCCTCGTACAGAAATCCCCGCGCGCCCGACCCCGTCATCACCGGACCGAGGACTCGATGATAGCCCGGCAGATTGGCGGTGTCAGGGATGATCACATAGCGGACGGCGAGCAGGTGCCAGAGCCGGGTCGAGGTGAGGAGATAGCGCGCGGCGTCCGGTCCCGTGCCCGGCCGGCCTCCGATGAGATCGTCGAAGTATCTGAGCTCACTCCCCTGATAACCCAGCACCTGAGGA
>QHTW01000155.1:3336-17355 GCA_003220955.1 Gemmatimonadota bacterium
CTGGAGTCGTGTAACCAGGGCGTCCGTGCGATAGAGGCCCTCGCTCGGGCTGGGTGAGTACGTCCAGAACTGCTGGCCATTACGCCACAAATCCGCTCCCACGAGTAGCGGCAGGCCCAACGCGAACAACATCACCGGCACGCGCCCCTTCAGCCATCCCCACGCGAGCGCACCCACGGCCGCAAACAGCACCGCCCCCACGATCGTCGACACGCGAATGAACGATCCCCGCGCGATGGCTTGGGCGAGCCGCTCGGCGGGCGCCAAGGACTGGGCGAGCTGCCCGAAGACGCCGACGAGTCCGAGCAGCGCGAAGGCGCCGGCCGCGATCAACCACGCGCGGGCGTGCCGGGTGGCCATGACCTCGCGACGCTCGAGACGGTCCACCCCGAATGCCGCGAACATCGCCGTGCAGAACGCGACGATGAAGAACACCATGCCGGGTGCCCGCGTCTTCTTCACGTAGGGCATTACCGCCCACCAGAGATGGTAGAACGGCGTCGACGCCCCGAGCGCGATGAGCAGAAACAGCGCGCCGATCCCCGCCATCCAACAGACCAGCCGGCGCCGGCGGTCACCCAATCCTANNNCACCGGAAGCCCGAGGTATTCGGAATGCAGCTTGAGCGGATTCGAGCCCCAATACGTGTCGAAGGAAATGCCGGTGAAGCCCGCGATGATGAACTCGGGGAGGTGGTTCCAGGGGATGCCGAAGGAAGTCGATCCCTGATAGCCGACGGAGTATCCCCCTGCCCTGGGCGAATGGGGGATGTACTGAATGAACGGCAGGATCTGCGGCATCGCGACGCCGAAGCCGACAATCACCGCCGCCAGTGTCAGTGCGAGTCTTCGAACGCGCCGCCCTACAGGTTCGGCGCTCGGCTCTCCAAACGTCAAATAGACCGCGAACAGCGCGGCGGCGATCAGGAGGTAATACGTCGTCTGGACGTGCGGGCTGAGCAAGCACAGCGCGACCGCGATTGCGAGCAGCGGATACCCCCACACCCGCTTGTCGCGCAGCGCCGCGAGCAGAGCCAGAAAGACGAGCGGCAACATCGTCGAAACGAAGAGTTTGCCGTCATGACCCGGGTGCACGTACGAGCTCATGATGCCCGACAACTGATAGGCCACTCCTCCAGTGACGCTGCCGATCCACGATGCCCCCAGGCGGGCGAGGATGTAATGGATGACGAACGCGAGGTTCATCGCCTGGTATACCGGCATCACCGCGCGCAACGCGGACGTCGGATACAGCACGTCGCCGTGCGTGACGACGTCGATGTGCGGCAGCCCGACCATGATCATCGGATTCCAGAGCGGAAAGTGCCCGGTCTGGTGGTAAGTGTTCTTGGCCCAGACTTTCACCGCATAACCGCTCGCGTACTGATCCCCGTCGGGCGACGCCAGCCAGCGGCTCGCGAGCATCGGCAGCGAGAGGATCACGATGAAGAGCGACACGACACCAAGGGCGGCGACATGGGGACGACGTGGTGTGTAGGGAGTCGACGGGGGCGGTGCCGTGGCGGTCATGGGTTTGCTTTGGTCACGGTGATGTTGCGCCGGCGGGGCCCGGATGAAGCGGCGCCGGCGGCATGGGAATGGTCAGGACGGCGAGCCCTGACAGCAGCTCGAGCGCGGTATGCCAGATGCGCGCGGCGACCGCGAGAATCACGGCATCGGCGCCGCCCAGCACGGGCGTTAGAACACTGATGAGCGCCGCTTCGCGTACGAGCAAGCCTGCGGGGGCAAAGACCGCAATGACGCCGGCCAGATAACTCTCCGTGAAAGCGGTGATGTAGAATCCCCAGGAGCCCCGGGCTACGCCCGCATCTCCCCCCCCTCCCCCCAAAAGGCCGATGGCGAGGAGCCGGAATGCGGCGCCGTACGCCAGCCACTGCATGGCGAGCAGCAGAGCGAAGCCGGGCAACTGCGTCGGTCGCACCTGCGACCAGAGCCGGGCGAGACTGGGTAGCCGCCGCGTGAGTCGCGGCAGCAGCAGTAAGATGCCCGCCCCCAGCAGCAGCGCTACCACGAAGGCTCCCTGCCACCATCCCTGGTGCAGCACGATGGGGGTGAAACCGGCGACGATGATTAGTCCGGTCAAGAGCAACACGATTTGCTGGAGCAGGACGGTCGCGGTTGCCGCGGTCGGTGACACCCCGTAGCGCGTCGCCATCAATGCCAGGCTTGCGAACTGCAGGACCGCCCCCGGGAGAAAGCGCGCGAGGTTGGCGGTGAACCAGATCCGGGCGGCGTCCCAGTAGCGCAGCCGCACGGCGCACCAGCGCAGCGTCATGTTCCAGAGGGCGATCATCCATGCGAGATTCGCGACGATGAGCAACGCGCTGAGTGCCAGGGGGAGCGGTTGCCAGGCGAGGCTGCGCGCGCGGATGGCGGGCCATTGAGGCGCTGCCACGCGAAACAGATAGACGGCCGCACCGGCGAGCACGACCGCCTGCAGCACCCGAAACCACCATGCTCTACCCAATGAGCCTCCAAAATACCCAAGCGTCGGCTATAGTACAGCACTCTTAATGCGTGTTCTCCATGTGGTTACGGCATTTCCGCGCGGCCCCGGGGACATCATCGCGCCCTGGCTCATCGAGCTGCTCAGGCGGCAACGGGCCGCGGGATTGGAGGTGGAGGTCTTCGCTCCCGCCTACCGCGGCGGTGGCAATCAAGAGTTCGAAGGCATTCCGGTGCACCGCTTCCGCTACTTCCCCGCCCGCTGGGAAGATCTGACGCACGACCAAGGAACCGTGGACCGCGTCGGTCACTCCATTCGCTACAAACTGATGGCGCCGTTCTACGTGCTGGCCGGGATGCGCGCGGCGTGGCGTCTCGCGCGCCGCCGTCACTTCGACATCGTGCACGTGCATTGGCCGGTGCCGCACGCCCTGTTCGGCTGGGCCGCGCGCGGGGGCGGCGGGGCTCGACTCGTCACGCTGTGGTATGGCATCGAGCTGCGCTGGGTCAAAAGCCGGCTGCCGTGGTTGAAGCAGTTCCTCAAATGGGCGTTGCAGACGTCGGACCAGGTGGCCGCGATCTCATCGTACACGGCGCGCGAAATTGCCGAGCTGGTGCACGTTCCCGTGCGCGTGATTCCGTATGGCTTGGGGTTCACTGAGTCGCTGCCCGGGACTCGGGACAAGGGGCTTGGGAATCGGGACTCCTTCCAGATTCTTTACGTCGGCAACCTGATTCCTCGCAAAGGTGTGCGGTACCTCATCGATGCGTTGAAACGGCTGCCTCCGACGATCCCAGCGAAGCTGCTAATTCTCGGCGAGGGGACCGACCGGCCGAAGCTCGAGGCGCAGGTGCGAGAGCTCGGTCTGAACGGACGGGTGAGCTTGCCGGGCCGCGTGCCCGATCCCGACCTGCATCGCGCCCTTCGCGAGGCGAGCGTGTTCGTGCTCCCCTCGATCGTCGACAAGCGCGGCGACACCGAAGGGCTCGGCGTCGTGCTGCTCGAGGCCATGAGCTATCGCGTCCCGGTGATCGGCAGCGCGATCGGCGGCATCACCGACATCATCGCTGACGATGAAACGGGACTGCTGGTCCCACCCGAGGACTCGGCCGCGATCGCCGCGGCGGTCCAACGGATCGCCGGTGATCCCGCGCTCGCTGAGCGGCTTGCCGACGCGGGAAGTCGTCGCGTGCGCGAGCGGTTTGGGTGGGACGCGATTACTGCGGCGTGGCTTGAATGCTATAACGCCGCGCGCCAGAAGGCTCCTCGAGCGTAAGCGCATCGCGGGTTGCCGCCGGCGCTGTCGTGTACGCTTCCGGCCGTCCATCGGGCAGGATCCCGCGGACGCGCACGCCGCGCCGCGCGACGCGCCACTCGACCAGCCTGCCGAGCGGCGCCATGAATGGCTCCGCGGCGAGCAAGCCATCCAACAGTTTCGCGAGCGCCGCCGGAGCATCGGGAAAGCCGAGCGCTTCCGTGAGGTTGGGGTGCCAGACGCCGACCCAGAGGCCTGCGACGTCACGACAGGTCCGCGCGAGCGATAACCCTTCCGCGATCCAGGCATTCGGATCCTCGACGCGCGCGTACTTGCTCAACGCGCGATCCATCCAGATCACCGGAGCCTCCTGAAGCTCCAACGCACGCTCCCCAGCCCCATCCCAGGCCGGGATCACGTCGCCGACACCGAGGCGAAACCCATTGCGGTCGGGAAAGCCCCAGCTGGTGTCGTAGCGGAAGCCCGCGTCAGCCATGCCGCGCGACGTGATGCCGGGCCGCAGGCGCAGGAAATGCTGTCGCACGCCAAGCACGGGCTGCTGGACGAGTCCCGCGAGACGACGTCGCTGCTCGGCGAACACCTCGTGACGTTCGCTCGTGACGAAGCTGCCATGGAGGTTTATCTCACACCCGCGCTCGTGCAACGCACGCAGTGCCGCCGCCGCGCCGCGTCCTTCAGGCAAATACGTGAGATCGCCGGCGCGCATGGTCTGCAGCGTGGGGGTGCCGCACAGCACGAACCAGCTGGAGACGATGCCGCGCGCCCGCTCGTCTTCCAGCAGCGCCTGCAGAGCTCGTTGGACGGGATTTCTGCGCACGGCCGCAATCGCGGAGCCGAGCGTGCGTGCCACGCGGCGAACCTCGCCCTTGCCTGCCAGCTCGGCGATGCGCAGCGCCGTGAAAACGGGCCAGCGATCGACGACATCGAGGTCGTGCGTGATCGCCGCCGCCCAACGCCGGCCATCGGGCCAGGGAGCAACCAGCGTCACGGGCCGCCGCCCGGCGCTGGCGATGACCGCGTCTCGCAACTCAGCAGCCGCGCGCGCCACGACCGGCTCCGCGACGAGGTTCTGCTGCACCAACACGTTTTCGGTCGACGGAACGCGCCCGTGCCGGTCGCGCGCCGTGGAATGCTGTTCGGCCGCGCCGGTCGCGATCTCGCCGAGCCGGCGGAGGACCGGGCGCGGGACGCGCACGACGCCATCGCCACGCTCGATGTACCAGCGACCCGTGACGCATCTGCCCAAGTCGGCGACGCCGGGGTCGGCCTCGGTGATCTCGAGCCGGACGACACCGGTGCCTGCGTCGTCGACCTCCGGGCAGCGCGAGAGATCGACCAAGACATCGAGACCGTAGCGCTCTAGTGGATCGAGGTTGCTTCGAGTCGGGAGTGTGATCACGCGGGTTCGAATATATCTTACCGAGCCATGAGCGCGTCACTGATCCCGAAAGATCGAATCCCGTTGCGACATCTGCTGGTGTTCGGCTGGCTACCCAGTCCGCTCAAGCGTCTCGCCTACCGCTGGCTCCTCGGCTATCGCATCGGCAAAGGCGTGCGCTTCAGTTTTGGCGGCATCGTGGTGGGGAAATCGGTGGACCTCGGGGATCATGTCGAGATCGGTCTGCTCGCCATCGTGCAGGGCCGCAACATCTCGATCGGACGCCACTCCAGCGTCGGGACGATGAGCTACGTCTCCTGCGAAACGATCCGGATCGGCGAGGACGCAAAGATTCGCGAGCAGGTGTACGTCGGCGGCCCGCAGCTTCCCGAGTCGCGTTTCGAGCTCGGCAGCCGCACCATCATTCTGCAGCTCGCGTTCATCAATCCGACCAAGCCGGTCGTGATCGGCGACGACACGGGGATCGGCGGCCACTG
The DNA here is from genome assembly GCA_003220955.1 of Gemmatimonadota bacterium. Taxonomy (GTDB): domain Bacteria; phylum Gemmatimonadota; class Gemmatimonadetes; order Gemmatimonadales; family GWC2-71-9; genus 20CM-2-65-7. The sequence continues at coordinate 8,954 of QHTW01000155.1, forward strand.
TTTGATCTTCACGCACGGGGTCTGGCTCAACGCCCTGGATGGCTATCCCGTGAATTACGAGCCGGTCACCCTCGGCAAGAGTGTGTGGCTGCCGTGGCGCGTGTTCGTCATGCCGGGCACGACGATCGGCGATGGCACGGTCATTGGCGCCAACTCACTCGTCTCGGGCAACATCCCGCCGTCCAGTCTCGCGGTGGGCTCGCCCGCCAAGGTGATTCGTTCGGCGCCAGATTTCCCCAAGCGATTGACNNNGCGGCGCTCGTCTCCCGGCTCATGAAGGAGTTCGACGATTTCGTCCGGTATCATGGCGGCGCCATGACCGAGGAGCCGCCGTTCCGGCGCTATCGCGTCGGTGGCAGAAGCGGTCGCTTGCTCTGGCTGCGCGGAGCGACGCCCGTGCCGGAGTCCGCGCTGCGCCGCGGCGACTGTGTGCTTGCCGAGTCGGCGTTGCCGGAGATGGTGCGCGAAAAGCTCCGCGCCCGCGGAGTGGATTGGCTCGATTTGGAAGGAAAGACGCGGAGCCGCGAAGGCTCAGCACTCACGGAAGAGCTGGCGCTCTATCTGGGACGCTACGGGGTTCGCCTGCCCCGCGACGCCTGATCGCGGCGCTGCAGCACGAACACGAACTGATACTGCCAGCGCAGTGGAATCAGGCGCCACGCCACCTCGAGCAACGGGCCGATGAGGAGTCGCTTCAGACCACGGGCGCCAGCCGAACGCCACCGCACGGCATGCCATCGGTCCGGGGTGGCGCGCACAACGGAGAAACCGTGCTTTTCGAACAGCCGGCGCCACGCCGAGAGTGGCATCAGATGTTCGTTGATGTCCTGCTGCGCCGTGCCCTGATGGCCGAGCACTTTCCACCCGATGAAGTTCTGGTTGGGCACCATGATGCAGAAGCGCGCGTCGGGTTTGGCGACGCGCTTCATTTCCTCCAGGCCCTGCCCCATATCGAGAAAGTGCTCGAGCGAGCCGAGGCAAGTCACGTAGTCGAATGTCCCACTCGGGAAGGCGAGTGCCTCCCCTGCCCCGACCGCGACCTCCGCCGTGGGCGCGACCCGCTTCGCGAGTCGGACCGCTTCGTCGGACAGATCTACACCCACCGACTGCAGTCCGCGGACCTGCGCCGCCGCCAGTAGCGAGCCGGCGCCACAACTGACGTCTAACAGCCGCGCGCCCGCGCGCGCGCCCAGCAGATCGAGAAAGAGGGGATACGCCCCGTGGGGACGCATCGTCTGCAGGCCCTTTGCGGCATAGTGCTGGTTGTACCACGACTTGACGTCTTCGGCACTGAGATTGGACATCGCGCGAAGCATAACACGGGGAGCCAGTCCTGGCCCCCCGTTGCGTTCAGTGCGTCGGTGGGACTACCGCAGAATGTCTACCCACCCGGATTCGTTGGGCACGAGAATGCTGCCCGTCCCGGCGTCATACGACAGCTCGCGCGGGCGTCCGCCCACGTTCAACGTCTCGATTAAGGCTCCGGTCTTCGGATCGAGCACCTCGACGAGGCCATTCAACACGCAGCCCACCACGAGGAACGCGTTGTCCGGAGTGCGCAGCAGTCCGTAGCCGTTGCATCCGGGGGTCGCGTATGTCGTGACGAGCGAATTATTGGCGATATCCCAGACGATGACGCCACCGTTCTGCGCGGCGACAAACAGTTTCTTACCGTCCGCCGAAATCTGGATGCCTTGTGCGGATCCCCCTGTCTCGAAGGTCCTCAGCAATGTGAAGGCATTCGGATCGATTTCGAACACGCGGCCGCCGTCGAACGCCCGCTGCGAGGCATAGAGGCGCGTGCGGTTCCTGTTCCACTCGAAGTGGTACCCGGCCGCCACAGGCAGATTCAGCCTGCCCAGGACGGTTCCACTCCGCATGTCGACCTTGAAAATTGGACCATTCGTGATGCCCACAAAGACCGTGTCGCCGCGCGGCGTAGTCGTCACGCCATAGGCGTCCTGGGGGTCCGAAGTGGTGTTTACCGTGTTCACGACGGTCAGGGTCGCCGTATTGACCGACGCCACCAAGCCGTTGCCGAAGAAGCTCGGCACGTAGATACGGGTGCCATCCTGATTCGGGGAGATTTGGACCGGGCGGGGACCCGGGCTGACACTTCCCGTGAATGAACCGGCCGCGATATCGAGTCGACTGACCAGCCCGGCGCCCGGTTGGCCGATCCAGCCAACTCCCGCGGAGGAGACGGCCGAGCCGAACGGAGAGCCGTCGAGCAGGAGATGCGCCACGACCTGCGGCGGTACTGCAACGGCGTCGACTCATGATCGTGGCTCCTTCTTCTCATGTCGAATGGAAGGATGTCCAACGTTACCGACGGAGTCCCTGGGACTGACAAGGGCGGGCGCCCCAAAGTCATACGCTACTTCAGGAAATCCACCCAGCCCCCTTCGTTCGCGACGAGGCCGATGCTGCCATCGGCCGTAAACACGACGTGCCGGGTCGAGCCGCCCACGACGGAGGAGTGCACCAGGGTCCGCGAGACTGGATCGATGACGTAGATGTATCCGCCGCCGAAATAAGCGCTCGTCACATAGAGCAATCCATTGGACGGACGGCGCGACATTCCATATCCCGCGGACGGAAGAGCGAGGTTTGAGCCGATCTGCAGGCCGGTGTCGATATTCCAGAACTGCACGTACCCGGACTCGTTCGCGATGTACAGCTCACTTCCGTTCGGGGATACCACGATCTTCTGCGGCACCCCACCGACCGCGAACGTGCGGCCGACCGTCCGAGTCCGGAGATTGAACTCGACGACTGTCCCTCCGGAGTGCGTGCTCACATAGAGCAGCGTGTCCCGGGCGATCGCGATCCCGTTTCCCGCGTCCGGAATGGCGAAGCGGGCGACAATCGCCTTGGTGGCGAGTCGGATACCGTACACACTGTCGATCTTGGCGACATAGAGGATCGAGTCGCCCGGAGCGACGATAACCTCGAACGGGCGATTGCCGACGGCGATGGAGTCGACGACAGCGTTCGTCGCGGCGTTCACGACACTCACGGTGGAGCTGTACTGATTCGTAACGTAGGCCCGTGAACCAGTCGAGTTGAACGCGATTCCGGTCGGCGTGTTCCCCACCGAGACATTCGCCGTCAACGCCTGGGACGGCAGGTTCGCGCGGGCCACGCGGGCCAGATCGAGCTGGGTGACGTAGGCGATGTTCGCGAAGATTGCGGCGGCATGCGGCCGACCCGCCAGGTTTGTCCTGGCAACGATCATGGAATCCAGCACCGTGAGAACACCACTGCCTACGCGATTCCCGTAGACGGCGCTGATGAACGTGGCCCCCGCTTTGGACTTCGCGGTCGCGAGACCATTGCCCGTGATCGTGGCGATACTCGTGTCATTCGATCGCCATGTCACCGCCACCCCGCGAATCGTATCGCCGGTTTCATCGAGTACGGTCGCCCGATACTGGATGGTCCCCGTCATGCGGATCGCCGTGTCTGCCGGAGTGACGACGATATTGGACGGCGTTCCGGTTACGGTCACGGGGACATCGGTGATGGCCCCGCCGCTGCGCACGCGGACGATCGTTCGTCCCAGCGTGGTGCCGGAATGCACCACCCCCAGATTGGTGACGGTCACGATGGTCGTGTCGTCCGACGCAAACGATACGGCCACTCCGGTCACGAGGTGGCCATCTCCATCCAGTGCGTTCACGGAAAGCCGGATGCTGTCGTTACGGACCAGCTGCGCGGAATCGGGAGAAACGTCCAGCGTGAATCCGGGGCCGGAGGAGTTGTCACAGGCCAGCGCGAGGAAGAGCGCGGCCGCAAGTGCCAAGCGGAACGAGGACAGGGACGTCATGTGTCGGCCGTGAGAGTTCCGAAACATAAGAGGCGCGACGCTTGCGAGGACAAGGGACGGCGCCCCAAGAGTCATATTGCCGATGGAGGGCGATCTAGTGGATGAAGTCCACCCAGCCCGCCTCGTTCGCGACGAGGACCGGCCCGTTGGTGTGCGCGGCGATGAGGCGGGGCATGCCGCCGGTGTCCAGTGTGGCACGCAGTTCCAGCGAGCGGCGATCGATCACAAGAACCTTCCCAGCGTGGAGAAGCCCCACGATCACGTCCCGGTCGTCGCCGCTCAGCGCCAGACCCAGGGCCGCGGTGCCGAGTTTGACGGTCGCGCTGCGCTTGCCGGTCGGGAGGTGCACGACATCCAGCCACCCTGCCTCGTTGGCGGCATACAGGCTCTGTCCGTCGGCAGTCACGGCGACTTCCTGGACCACGCCGCCGAGATCGAAGGTTCGCAGCAGCCGCAGCGCTGGGACTTCAATCTCCGCGACAACGCCGCTGCGCCATCCCGACGCGTAGACACGGCGCCCCGACGGGTGCCGGCACAGCTGCGGGCTGCCGTGGGGGATCGCGATCTCCGCGACGACGCTTTGCCGCGACAGCGACAGGGCGACGAGCCGATCGCGATTGGTCGACACGTACAACGTCTTGCCGTCATTCGACAACGCCGCTCCCAGCGGGTGCCCGCCGACGTGGATCACGGCGATCAGCTGCCCCCAGTGGATGTCGAGGATGTCGATCGCTTCGGAGAACTGACTGGTCACGTAGGCCCAGTCGCCCCGCGGGCTCGCCACGACTCGCGTGGGCACGGGCCCGACGGGAATCGTCCGCGTGACACGCGGGCGGTCGAGCGCCAGCACATCCACCGCCGCCGCGTGACCACGCGTGACGAGTGCTACGTTGAATGACGCGAGCGCGACGTCGAACGGCGCTCCCGCGACGGCCACGCGGTCAGCCAGGATTCCGCGCAAGCGGACCGGATGAGCAGGCGTCGGAGGCGTGACGCGCGCCTTCGAAGCCGGTCTTGCGGAGTCCGGTCGCACGGGAGACGGCGCCCGCCGGCTCGGCGCCGCGCCGGCGCAGCTCCGGCAGTGGTCGCGAAAGCTGAGCAGCGCCCCTTCCAAACCTGCGCGCCGGAGTTGGGACCACCGCTGCCCCGTGATCCGGCGGACGAGACGGTATGCGACGGCGGGATCGAGATGGTCGCGTCGCGCCAGCTCCCGGAGCGTGGCGCCGGAAGTTTGTGATTCGATGATCCAGTACAACGTCCGCGTCCAGCCGCCCAGCGTCTCCAGGGGCGGCAGTCCTTCGCGTTTGAGCGCGCGAGCGAGCTGATACCGATCATGAAACCCGAGCCATTGGGCGAGCTCGGATATCGACGTGGGTCTGCCGTTGACACATCCGAGCGCACTTAACAGGGCGCGCCCGTTCACGGAGAGGTGCGGGAGCGTCTTGTGCAGCAGACTCGTCAGCTGCAGTGGTGGCATGTGAGGAATTAATACCTACGATGTTCCAATCTGCTCCACAACCGGTAGGCTACTTATCGACCTTGCGCTGCAACTCCCGCTCGAGCGAGCGCAGCTCTTCACGCATCCCCGCCAGCATCTCGCCTATGAACCCAAAGCCGAACAGGACGACACCGGAGATCACCAGCACCATGATGAGGTCAAGGAGAGGCCGAAATCCGACGTGCGGAGGGCCGAATCGCAGATACAGCGCGACGCCACCGACCAGCAAGCCCAGCGAGAACAACATCGCCCCGATGATCCCGAAGAACAGCATCGGCTTGCGTCCAAAGCGCAGCTGGAACCACACGGACATGAGATCCAGGACGCCCACCGGAATGCGGCTGATCCCGAATTTGGAGGTCCCGGCGCGCCGCGGGTGCACCGGCACCGGCCGCTCGGCCAGGCGAAATCCCTGGGATGCGGCGACAACCACCATGAAGCGGTGCCAGTCCGGGCGCATCGGCACGATGTCCATCAGTTCGCGCCGGTACGCCTTCACCGAATTCAGATCCTTCACCCGCACGCCGAACAGCCAGCGCGAGAGCGCGTTGTAGACGCCCGACACCAGGCGCTTGTTGTATTGCCCCTGTTTCGTGCCGGTCACGATGTCCGCCTGCCCTTCCAGGATCGGGCCAACGAGGTCGGGGATGTCGGAAGGCAGGTACTGCAGATCCGCGGGATAATAGACGAGGACGCGCCCGCGGGCGACATCCGCCCCGGATTTCAGGGCATCGGCGATGCCGCGCTGCGTGCGATGCGTGACGACACGCACGAACGGATGCTTGGCGGCCAGCTCCTCGAGCACACGCGGCGTCGCGTCGTGGCTGCCATCGTTCACGATCACGAGCTCGACCGCGTACGGCAGGGGCAGCAGCGTTTCGCGCGTGAGTCGCACGAACTCCGCGAGATTCTCCGCCTCGTCCTTGGCGGGAACCAGGACGCTGACGTCGGGGAGTGTGGAGTTGGTGGCGAGGCTCATAAGCGCTTGCGCATGCGCGCGGGCAGAATGCCGAGCTGGTCGCGGTATTTGGCGACGGTGCGCCGGGCGATCTTGACGCCTTTGCGATCGAACATCTCGACGATCTGCTGGTCGGTCAGCGGATTCTTGGGCGGCTCGTCGTCGACCAACTTCTGGATCTGCGACTTGATGGACCGCGCGCTGGCGTCCTCGCCCGTCGTCGTCGTCAGGCCGCTCGAGAAGAAGAACTTGAGGGGCAACAGGCCGCGTGGGGTTTGGACGTACTTTTCGTTGGTCACGCGACTCACCGTGCTCTCGTGCATGCTGATGACGTCGGCGACCTCGCGCAGGGTGAGGGGCTTGAGATAGTCGATGCCCTTCTCAAAGAATTCCCGCTGCCGGTCCACGATGAAGTTCATGACTTTGAGCATCGTCTGGCGGCGCTGCTCGATCGCCTGGATCATCCAGTGCGCGCTGTTCAGGCGCTGGTTGATGAACTCCTTGCTCTCGCCGTCGTATTTCTTCTTGTCGCGCGCGATCTCCTGGTACGTCTTGGAAATTCGCAGCCGCGGCAGGCCGCTGTCATTCAAAAACACGTGGTACTTGTCGTCGATCTTCTCGACGATGAGATCCGGAATGATGTAAGGATCGTTCGCGGCGGAATACTGCAGGCCGGGCTTCGGATCGAGGCGCGCCAGCTCGTCGGCGGCCCGCTGCACCTCCTCCGGCGCCAGTCCGAAGCGCTTGCCCAGATCGCTCCAGCGGTGGGCGATCAGGTCGTCGAAGGATTCCTTCACAAGCCGGTAGACCAGCGTGTCGGTGCGCTTCTGGTTCTCGAGCTGCAGCATCAGGCACTCGCGCAAATTGCGCGCGCCGATGCCTGGCGGATCGAGCTGCTGAATGACGTGCAGCATCTCTTCGACTTCCGCCCCCGTGAACGCCGGCACGTTCAGGTCGAGCTCCGACTCGGCCTCGTGCTCTTCGAGCAGCTGGTTCGCACCCTTGAGGATCTCTTCGAGGGTGTGCTGCAGATACCCGTCTTCCCCGATGTTGCCGAGGAATTCCTCGGCGAGGAGCTGCTGGCGGGGGGTGAGGTCGAGCATCCGCGTCTGTTCGCGCAAATGGTCGATCAGATCCTTGCTTTCGACGGTCACCGGCTCGACGTATTCGCGGGCATCGCTGTAGCTGCCGCTGGGCACGCCATGCTCGGTGCGGTCCTCGAGCAGGATGTTTTCCCAGTCGGGCTCGTCCTCGGCCTTGGCTTCCTTCTCCGGCTTATTGTTCTGCTGCTCGGCAGCCGTGGCCTGGACCTCTTCCTCGGGCTCGATCATCTCGAGGAACGGGTTGCCGAGCAGCTCCTGTTTGAGATGCTGCTCGAGGTCGAGCAGCGGCATGTACAGGAGATCCATCGCCTGGTACAGGCGCGGATTGATGCGCAGATCCTGGCGCATGCCGACGTGCTGATGCAGGCCGGTCTTCATGCCGCGGAGGACAGCCGCGCCCGGAGACGCGTGGTGAGCGTGGGGCCGAGGTATAGCGAGGCGACGCGGTCGTCGAAGACGAGCTGTCGCACCGTGCCCGCGACCTGGACGCGCCCTTCGAACATGATATAGGCGCGGTCCACGATATCGAGCGTCTGCTCGACGTTGTGGTCGGTGATGAGCACGCCGATGCCGCGGTGGCGCAGCCCGGCGACGATCGTCTGAATATCGTTGACCGCGATGGGGTCTACGCCCGCAAACGGCTCGTCGAGCAACAGAAACTTCGGCTCCGTCACCAGCGCGCGCGTGATCTCGAGCCGGCGCCGCTCGCCGCCGGAGAGCTGATAGGCCTTCTGCTTGCGCAGGTGCTTGATGGCGAGCTCATCGAGTAGCGACTCGAGGCGTCGCGTGCGCTCCGCGCCGTCGATGTTCAGAGTCTCGAGGATGGCGAGCACGTTTTCTTCGACGCTCAACTTGCGGAAAATCGACGGCTCTTGCGCCAGGTAGCCGATCCCCGACCGGGCCCGCTGGTACATGGGGAGCGCGGTGATTTCGCGGTCGTCGAGCACGATCTGGCCTTCGTCGGGGCGGATCAGTCCGGTAATCATGTAGAACGACGTGGTCTTCCCTGCCCCG
>QHTW01000156.1 GCA_003220955.1 Gemmatimonadota bacterium
CGTCAGCTCGGCGGAGTCATTGTGCCGGGGTCGGATCACATCACCGCTTACAACGTCTATGCGGAAGCGGTGAACAAGTACGGATACCTGGGCGAAGTGTATGGCCTGCCCCGTCACTTGTTTCGAGAAGACGAGATCGAGCGCTGGGCCGAGGATCGTGGTGTCCTGGTCAAGGCCATCGAGGACATCGCGTTGGGGACCGCTTCCGTGTACCGACAGCTGGAGGTCCCGTTGCCCGCGAAACTCCCCTATGGCGATCGCAAGACTCTGGAACTCTTTGCTGACCTTTTGGCCAAGATCATGCCGTTCGATCTTGTCATAGACGAACAGACGGCGGATGGGCAGGAGGCGCGGGTCAGCCGCAGCTCGGTGAGTGGCAGCTGGGGGGCGATCGCCGGGTCTCTGCGGTATTTCGCCGACCGATTTGGTGTGCCGCGCGCGAGTATCGAAGGGACGCAGATACCGGAGCGCGCGATTCGACGCAACGCCCGCCGCGGCAAGCCTGTGGTTGTCTTCGAGCGACAGCGCCGGCGCGAAGGACTGATGGTCGTTCGGACCGTCGACTATTTCGGCTTCACGCTCGATCGGGATGTCGAGCCGTTGCCAAGCCCCTTCCCTCCGGAGCTCGCTGACTCTGCCCGAGAGGCCCTAGTCGAGGGGCTGCTCGCGGGGGCGACGCCGCATCCGGATCAGTCCCGAGTCCGGCGCGCGCTGGACCGGTTCGGGCACTATTGGCGCCGCTCAGGGGGCCGGTTGACCCAGGCTCAAGCGGAGCAGGTGGCGGGACAGATTGCGGTGCAACTCGCGGGCGTGAACTCCTGGGATGCATTCATTAACAGGCGGATCGACGTCGACCCTAATGCCGCCATTTCCGAAAGCGAACGCCACAGCCTGGATGCATTGCCCTCGTCAGTGTTTCTCTATGGTGATCGCGTGCCCGTGGATTACGACATCGAGCATGGCATCGGGGTGGTGCGACTCCGGCTCAAGGAGGGGCAGGCGCGCCGGCTGCATCCCAAGGATTTGCCGGTGTTCGACCGGCCGGTACGCTACACCGTGACCCGCGGCAAGCACGAGGCTGTGCGCGCGAGCTCCCTCGAGGAGTTGCGCCAGGGGCTGCGGGCGCTAGGGACGATGCATCGCGGTCGCGTAATTCGCGGCGGGCGGCGGCCGCGCCGGCGCTAGGTCGCCGCACAGAGGGTTAACCGCGACCGTGTTGTGCCGTCTTCTAACTGGCGGTGCAGGCGGACTAACCCTCCTTAGGCAAGGTAGTTGCCCCGCCGGTCGACGCTGGAGGCCATTAAGAACCCATTAAGAAGGGACCCAGGCCGGGACTAACCAGCAACCTTTTGCCCCATGAGCGAGTCTCATCTTGGCACGAATCTCACAGCCAGCGTCGTCCGCATGAAACCTTGGACCGGCATGTTTTGTGTGAGGGTAACCAACCAATGATCGACAAGCCTGTCAGCCCGGCGGGCAGCATCCCCGCAACGTTTTCCCCCCTCGTGCGTGCGGTCATCGATTCTGTTACCGAGGGTGTCGTGATCTTCGATCAGCAAGGCCGCCTGCTCTACGCGAACGCCAGCGCGCGGCGCGTCATCGATGGACAGAACGGTGACGTGCGCAACCGACTGCAGAGTCTCGGTGCCAGGTTCTCTCTTCTGAAAAACGGCACGCAGCATCTCGGCGAAGCGGCGATCCTTCCGCAGACTGGACCGCTCACGCTCGCTGAGCGCGAGCGCCAAGCCATCACCGCGACGCTTCAGGACACCAGCGGCAAGCTCGCGGAGACTGCGCGCCGGCTCGGGATCAGTCGCACGACGCTCTGGAGACGGCTCAAGTCCTACGGGATGGACGGCTTCCGCGCCTCTTCGTAGTCTCCTAGCTTCTCCGGGGGATGGGCTCCCCCGCACCGCAGCCATTCGTCATCGAGGAATACGTCCGTTGGTCTGACGTAGACTTCGCCGGCATCATTTTCTACGGTTCGTACGTTCGCCTGTTCGAGATCGCCGAAACCGAGATGTTTCGGCACTGCGGGCTCGCGTACGCACGGATGTTCGCCGAATACGACATCTTTTTGCCGCGCAAAGCAGTGCACTCCGAGTTTTACTGGCCGGCGCGCCTCGATGACCGGTTGCGCATTGCGGCATACGTCGGCAAGGTCGGGACAAAATCGCTCACCCTGCACTTCGATGTGTTGCGAGCGGACGGGACGGCACTCGGAGCCGCGGGATGGATGGTGTTGGTCTGCGTCGATCGCAGGAAACTGAAGCCCATACCACTTCCCGCCGGGCTGATCGCGTCGCTGGCGCCCCATACGCTCACCCCCGAGGCAGCACGAAAATTTCTCGGAGTCGCACCATCACCTCGCTAAGAGTCCCTGCCCTGCTCCTGCTTCTGACTTGCTGCGAGGGTGGTGGCGACGAGCCGCTCCGTGTTGACGCGGTGGTCGCATTTCCCCCGCGAGACACGGTTCGCATTTCTCTTCCCGCGGTGACGCACCGCTGTTCGGATGGACGATCCATGCTTCTGGAAGCCGTGAGTCCCGAGGGCAGCGGCGTGCTTGTGCGTCTGCGATATCGCGATAGTCTGGTCACCGCCACCTACCGGATCATCGTACCGCGTGATACGACCACGCCCGGCGCGACGGTCGCGGTGCGCTATCTGCTCAGGGACATGGCACACGCATTCTTTTTCGATACCGGCACCGTCCAGCTTCGGCGCGAGGGGGGGAGGGGGGGCGCGAAGGTCAGCGGGCGGATCGAGGGATCGGGTATCGAGAACGCGATCCGGACGCCCACGCGCATCGAATACCACGATGTTCCCGTTGCCCGTCCGACCGACACCGTGTTCTGCGTCGCGCAGCCGTGAGCTCGGCGAGCGACGTCCGTATCGGCTTCATCGGGTCCGGATTCGCCCGCCGCGTGCAGCTCCCCGGGCTGGCGTTCGTACCTGGCGCTAAAGCCACCGCCATCGCGAGCGGGCGCCGTGCGAACGCGGAGACGGTGGCGCGCGAGTTCGGCCTGGCACACGTCTTCACCGACGGCACGGAGCTCGCCCGCTCGGCCGACGTGGATCTGGTGGTCGTTTCGTCCACGCCCGATTCGCACGCGCGCTACGCGATTGCGGCGCTCGAGGCGGGAAAGCACGTCCTGTGCGAAAAGCCTATGGCGCTGGATGCGTTCGAAGCGGCGCAGATGGTGACAGCATCCGCACAGCATCCCGACCGGCTCGCCTGGATCGACCATGAACTGCGCTACGAGCCGAACCGTCGACGGGCGCGCGAGCTGATTCGGTCAAACGCGATCGGCGAGGTTCGGCATATCGAGCTCTCGCTCAAGCCGTATCTGAGGGGAGATGGCAGGCCGCAGGCCTCCGACGCGCCGTGGAACTGGTGGTTCGACGCCTCGCGCGGCGGCGGTATCCTCGGCGCCGTGGGGTCACACCTGATCGATCTGTGCCGGTTCTGGACGGGGAGCGAAATCAGATACGTCGCCGGACTTGTCGAGACATTCGTCAAGCAACGCACAGACGACACGGGCACGATTCGTCCAGTTAGCGCGGACGACTTCGCGAGCTGCGTCTTGCGGACGGGCAGCGGCGCGGTGGCGACGATCACCTTGAGCACTGTCGCCCATCACGGAACGGGCCACCACGGCCAGGTGACCGGGAGCGAGGGGACGCTGGTCCTGAGCGGCGAAACGAAACTCGAGCTGGCGAAAGCAGGAGGCCCGCTGGAGGACATCTCCGCGACGGATGATTTGTGGGAGAAGATCACACCGAACAACATGTGGGCGCGCTCCTTCGTGCGGCTGATGCGCGAGATGGTGCAGGTGATCCGCGGCGGTACCTCGCAGGCGGAACCCGCCACGTTCCGCGACGGCTGGCAGGTGCAGCGCGTGCTCGATGCGGTCCGCGGTGGCCGCGGTGTGCAGTTAGATTGAGCGCGTGGAACAGACCTATTTCCGCAAAGGGTTCGGGCTCAAGGGCGCCATCGAAGGAGTGCTCTCGGCCGACTATCACAGCCGGGTGGTCGATGCCATCCGCGCTTCAGGGTACACGCTCGAGGTAGGCGACCTCACGTTCCGGCTGGCGGGCGAGTTCGGTTTCTGTTACGGCGTGGATCGCGCGGTCGAGTACGCCTACGAAACACGCACCAAGTTCCCCGACAAGCGGACGTTTCTCGTCGGCGAGATCATTCACAATCCCCACGTCAATCAGAAGCTCGCCGCGATGGGCGTGCAGTTCCTGCACCGACCAGAGGGCCGGGACGATGAGTTCGACTTCAGCTCGGTCAGTGCAAATGACGTGGTGATCCTGCCGGCGTTCGGCGTGACCGTCAGGGACTTCGAGCGACTGCGCGCGATCGGATGCGTGCTCGTGGATACGACGTGCGGGTCCGTGCTCAACGTCTGGAAACGGGTCGAGTCGTACGCGCGCGACGGGTTCACGGCGCTGATTCACGGCAAGAACTACCACGAGGAGACGAAGGCCACATCGAGCCAGGTCAACAAGTATCCCGGCGGCAAATATCTCGTCGTGCGCGACATGAGTGAGGCCCGCGTCGTCTGCGAGTACATCGAGGGACGGGGGCGGAGAGAGGAGTTTCTCGAGCAGTTCAACGGCAAAATGACGCCGGGCTTTGATCCGGACCGCGACCTGCAGCGCGTCGGCGTCGCGAATCAGACCACGATGCTCTCGGGCGAATCGCTGGCGATCGCCGGTGAAGTCGGCAAGAGCATGGGACGGCGCTGGGGCACCGGCGCCGCGACTGAACACTTCCGCACCTTCGATACGATCTGTTCAGCGACGCAGGAGCGGCAGGATGCGGTGCTCAAGCTGATCGCCGAGCCGCTCGACCTGATGGTGGTGATCGGCGGATACAACTCGAGCAACACCACGCACCTCGCGGCCATTTGCAACGAGAAGGTCACGACGTATCACATCGAGGACGCGGCTTGCATCGGTGTGGCGGACGGCAGCATCCGGTATCGGCCGGTGGGCACGCATGCCACCGAAGAGCGACGGGAGCGGTGGCTGCCGGCTGGCCCGCTCAAGATTGGCATCACAGCTGGCGCGTCGACCCCGAACAACAAGATCGGCGAGACGATCGAGCGGATCGCGGCCCTGCGCGGCTAGCTGGTTTTCGGGTATATTTCGGGCCTTATGCCGCTGGCGCGTTTCCATCCTGTCATTGAACGCTGGTTCTCGAACCGCTTCGCCGAGCCCACCGAGCCGCAGAAGCGCGCGTGGCCGGTCATTCAGAATGGCGCGGACGTGCTCATCGCCGCGCCGACGGGGTCCGGCAAGACGTTCGCGGCGTTTCTCTCGGCCATCGATGGGTTGCTGAGGCAGGGGCTGAGTGGCGAGCTGCGCGACGAGATGCAGGTCGTCTACGTCTCCCCGCTCAAAGCGCTGTCCAACGACGTGCAGAAGAATCTGTCGGAGCCGCTCGCCGAAATCCGTGCTTCATTGACGGAGCAGGGCCTGCCCGACGTCGAGGTCCGGACGTTGGTTCGCACGGGCGACACGCCACAGTCGGAGCGGCAGGCGATGCTCAATCGACCACCGCACATCCTGGTCACCACGCCGGAATCGCTCTATCTGCTCCTCACGTCCGAGCGGGCGCGCGAGATGTTGCGCTCGGTCCGCACAGTGATCGTCGACGAAATCCACGCCGTGGCGCGTGACAAGCGCGGCAGCCATCTGGCGCTGTCGCTGGCGCGGCTCGACGCGCTGATCGGCAGGCGGCCACAACGGATCGGCCTCTCGGCCACGCAGCGGCCGATCGAGGAGATCGCGCACTTCCTCGTCGGCACCGGCCAGCCGTTGCCCACGATTGTGGACGCCGGCCATATCCGAACCTTAGATCTGGCGCTCGAGATACCGTCGTCGCCGCTCGAGGCGGTGATGTCGGCGGAAGTGTGGGAAGAAGTCAATGCCAGGATTGCCGAGTTGATTTCGCAGCATCAGACGACGCTCGTGTTCGTGAACACGCGGCGGCTATGCGAGCGGCTCACGATGCACCTCTCGGAGCGGCTTGGCGCCGATCGGGTCACGAGTCATCACGGCAGCCTGTCGCGCGAGAAGCGACTCGAGGCCGAGGAGCGGCTCAAGCGCGGCGAGCTGCAGGCGCTCGTCGCTACCGCATCGCTCGAGCTGGGGATCGACATCGGCAGCGTGGACCTCGTCATTCAAGTCGGGTCGACGAGATCGATTGCGACCCTCCTGCAACGCGTGGGCAGGGCGGGGCACCGGCTTGGTGCCATCCCCAAGGGACGCGTGTTCCCGCTCTCGCGAGACGAGCTGATCGAATGCGCGGCGCTGCAGCGCGCAACGCGCGAGGGGCGGCTCGATCGACTCATCATT
>QHTW01000285.1:0-589 GCA_003220955.1 Gemmatimonadota bacterium
CCTCGCCGGTCTCTATCAAGAGGCGCAGCAGGCTAGGACCCAGCATGACAGCGCGCGCGCCGCGGAGTTGTTTGCCGAGCTGGAGCGACGGTTCCCCGGCGATACGAACGTGCGGCTGCTCGCGATCGAGTCGCTGGTGCGCGATAAGAACGACGGGCGCGCCGCCCTTACGGCCCTGTCGCGGGTCAGCGTGGCACCAGACGATCGCCGGCTGCAGCTACGCGTGGGTTTCCTGAAGGCCGACGCCTACGTCGCCGCGCGGAAGCCCGACTCCGCGCGGGCCGTCCTGGAGCGGTTGGGCAGCTCTTATCCCGATATGCAGGCACGCATCGGCGACCGGCTGCGAATGATCAATAATCAATGATCATTGATCATTGATCATTCGAAGAAGGCCATTCTCTGCGCCACCCACCACGCCGCCACTCCCCCGGCGATAAATCCGAGGATTGCACCGAAGGGGCCGAAGAGTTTGCTGCCGATCGCGCCGGCAATCGTGCCGACGATGAAGCTGACGAGCGCTTTGAGCAGTCTCATCCGGGCCTCAGCGACGAGAGTAGGATTTGCCGCAGGATGCTGAGTGCGAACATCG
>QHTW01000285.1:595-2748 GCA_003220955.1 Gemmatimonadota bacterium
AAGGCGCCCAGCGGCGGGACGACGCGGCGGATCGGCTCGACGAACCAATCGGTGAGGATGTAGGCGGGCCGCACCCAGCGTGAATAGCGGAACATGCCGAACCAGGCGGCGATCACCCGAACGATCAACGCCGCAAACAGGATGCGGTAGGCGAGGTCGACGATCAGCCGGAACGTGCCCCGTGGGCCGCCGCTCGCCGCGGCCTGAGCCGTCTGAAATGTCGAGACCAGCCAGCCGGCCAGCGACAACAGCACGATACCAGCGACCGCGGTGAGGACGACGAGCCAGCCGCCCGCGTGAACCGGGTTGCCTCCCATGCGCACCAACCGCCGCTCGACGGGCCGCATGATCGGATCCGTTACCGACCGCAATCCCCGGCCGAAGACGCCGAAGGGCGAGACTCGCCGCGTGCGAACGAGCCACGAGCCGAGCGCGACGAGGGCGGCGAGGACGACGAGGCCGAATACGGTGTAACGGAAAACTGCGGGCATGCCTTGGTTAGGCGCCGTAGGCGGCGGCGACGATCCGCTCCTGCTCGGCCTTGTGCGCGGCGGGATAGCCCTCCGCGGGGCTCGAGCGCTCGGGCCGGGAGACGTCCAGCAGCGTCACGCTCGACGACAACACGTCGCGAATCTTCGGCAGCACGAACTTCCGCGCGCCCATGTTGCGCGGCTCTTCCTGGACCCAGACGACTTCCTTGAGATTGGGATAGCGGCGCGCGTATTCCCCAATCTCGTTCCCCGGGAATGGATACAGCAGCTCGACGCGTCCGATCTTCACCTGGGGCGCCTGGGCACGGCGCGGGGAGGCGACGATGTCGTAGTAAACCTTCCCGCTGCAGAGCACCAGCCGCGTCACTTTCTCGGGCCAGGTGCGGTCCCGGTCCCATAGCACCGTTCTGAATTTGCCGAGCACGAGATCATTGAGCTGCGACGCCGCGGCGGGAAGCCGGAGCAAACTCTTCGGCGTCATCAAGACGAGCGGCCGAATTTCGGTGTGCAGCGCCTGGCGGCGCAGCAGATGGAAGTACTGCCCCGGCGTCGTGCAGTTGGCCACGCGGATATTGCCCTCGGCACCGAGCGCCAGGAACCGCTCCAGCCGGGCGCTCGAGTGCTCGGGTCCCTGGCCCTCATAGCCGTGGGGCAGGAGCAGCGTGAGGCGCGAGGTCTCGCCCCACTTGGCCAGGCCGGCGATCAGGAACTGATCGATGATCACCTCGGCGCCGTTCGCGAAATCGCCGAACTGCGCTTCCCAGAGCACGAGCGCGTTCCGCGCCTCGACGGCGTAGCCGTATTCGAAGCCGAGACAGGCGTACTCCGACAGCGGGCTGTTATGGAGCTCGAACGGGGTCTTCGCGTCCCGCAGATGCTGGATCGGCGCGTGGCGGTTGCCGTTGTGGATGTCGTGCAGCACGAGATGCCGCTGGCTGAACGTGCCGCGCTCGGTGTCCTGGCCCGTCAGGCGGATCGGCGTGCCCCCCTCCCCCCCGTCCACGAGCAACGACGCAAAGGCGAGCGCTTCCGCATGCGCCCATTCGATTCCCTCGGCCGACGTGAGCGAATCGCGCCGCCGCTCCAACTGTTTCAGCAGCTTCGGATGCACGACGAAGCCGTCAGGAACCGCGAGCAGCTCGTCGTTGAGCTTCTTGAGGAGATCGGCGGTGACGGCAGTGACGGGCTCGGGGGCGCTCTCGCGTTTGATGCGCTGCGGTTCCTCGGCCCGCTGGCCCGACTTGACGGCCTGCTGGACGGTGGCGAGGCGTTGATAGGCAGCCTCCGCGTCGGCGTCGGCGGTGCCCGAGTCCACCACGCCTTCGCTCGCGAGCTGCGCGGCGTATTTCTGCCGCACCGAGGGCGTCTGCTTGATCCGTTCGTACATCACCGGCTGCGTATAGGCGGGCTCATCGGCCTCGTTATGGCCGTAGCGCCGGTAACCCACGAGGTCGATCACGACGTCGGCATGGAATTTCTCGCGGTACATCACCGCGAGCCGAACCGCCGCCAGGCAGGCTTCGGCGTCATCGGCATTGACGTGAATGATCGGTACATCAAAGCCCTTGGCGAGATCGCTGGAGTAGTCGGTGGAGCGGGCTTCTCGCGGCTCGGTCGTGAAGCCGATCTGGTTGTTGAGAATCAGATGGATAGTGCCGCCGG
>QHTW01000157.1 GCA_003220955.1 Gemmatimonadota bacterium
CGACCCTGGCCGGCTGCCAGGATGCGTGGATGACGCCGGGCGCCACCATCACCGACACGATTCGCTCGACCGACTGCACCGATAGCCTCAAGAATTATTCCGACATCATCTACATGTTCATGCAGGCATCGGAAGTCATCCGAGTGGCGGAGCGGTCGAGCGTCGTGAATCCGCGCTTGAAGCTTTACAACGCGAATTTCGCGGCCCAACGATTCGATTCGGTCGCGGCGAATGACGACAGCGCGAGCGGCAATCCCAACGCGTACATCGCCTACACGGTACCGGCAAACGGCTGGTATCTGTTGCAGATCGGCACGGCGGCGCCGTCGGATACGGGGGAGTACACGCTCGCGTTCGACGCAAACACCGGTCCGACCGCCCCGCGGAGCCGCGGCGCGGCTCGCGTGTTGCGCGTGCTACCGAGCGGGACCTTCCGAGGATGGAAAAAGCATAGCTGAGCTGCCGCTCTTCCTTACCCTGCTGGCGCTCGCGAGCGCGCAGGGACGACCGTGTGATCCGCCCACCCCCACGCCGCTGGGGCCGAGTCACGATCTCTATTGTATCGAGCTCGTTCCCGCTCCCGGCGTAACCGGGGTCGCGGGGCGGGTCGAGCTCGCCACTCCCGCCGGTCCGTTCACCGTCGGCGTCACCGCCGATGGCCATGCCCGATTCATCCCAGTCCTCAGGCTGACTGGGCTGCCAGGCACGACGTACGACGCACGACGCACGGCTTTTGCGTACGTCGCCTGGGCCGTCTCGCCGCAGATGGACACGGTGATCAACCTCGGCGCCGTGAAGAACGGCACGACGACGCTGCCCGCCATCGAGCTCGACAAGTTCATCATCCTGATTTCGGCCGAGCGAAGCGCGCGCGGACGCGAGCCGCGCGGGAAAATCGTGCTGCGCGGCCAGTCGCCGAGCACGCGGCCGATGCCCCCCGATGTCCTCGAGTTCTCCGTCGGCGGCATGGTCCCCCCCGACATGGCGGAGCACCACGAACACGATTCAGCAGCGTGGCCGATGCCCCCGATACCACACGGTCTGACCATGCTGCCGTCGGAGATGGCGCTGCGACCTGAGGTGACTCCGTTTCTTCCCGTGTCGGATGCGCCGCTACCCAACGCGGACTCGAATGAGGTGCTTCGTGCCAAGGACGGCGACATCATCGATCTCGATGCCGAGCTCGTCCGCCGCACGATCGATGGACAGACGTTCACGATGTACAGCTACAACGGGCAGTATCCAGGACCGCTGATCGAAGTCTCGCGTGGATCCGAGATCATGGTGCGGTTCACGAATTACCTTGAAGACTCGACGAGCATTCATTGGCATGGCATCCGGCTCGAGAACGCGTTCGACGGAGTCGAAGGCGTCAGCGACGCGTTCACATACAAGATTCGGTTCCCAGATGCCGGGATTTTCTGGTACCATCCGCACATTCGCGAAGACATCCAGCAAGGTCTCGGCCTGTACGGCAACATTCTCGTGCGGGAGCCCGGTGCGAAGATCGCCGCCAATCGAGAACAGTTCTTGATGCTCCAGGATCTGCTGGTCGGCGATCCGGACCTCATTCCGTGGGGGCAGGAGTCACCGACCCACGCGCTGATGGGGCGGTTTGGAAATGTGTTTCTAGTGAACGGCGAGCCGGGATATCGGCTGTCGGTGCGGCGAGGCGAAGTGGTGCGCTTCTATCTGACTAATGTGTCGAACGCCCGGACGCTGAACCTCTCGTTTCCCGGGGTGCGCATGAAGGTCGTCGCCACCGACGCCGGGCCGTTCGAGCACGAAGCCTGGGTCGAAAGCGTCGTCATCGCGCCTGCCGAGCGCTATGTCGTGCATGTCCGGTTCGACAAACCGGGCACGGTTCCGTTGGTCAACAAGGTGATTGGACTTGACCACCTGTTCGGCCGCTTCTTCCCGGAGGTTGATACCCTCGGCGTCGTCACCGTGGGGCGCACGCCAGTGCGCCACGATCTCGGCGCGAGCTTCGACGTGCTAGGCCGGGATACGGCGACGACTCGTGCGATGCGGTCGTATCGGAAATTTGTCGACAAGGCCCCCGACCAGACGCTCGTGCTCACACTCCAGACGCACGGCCTGCCGTTCGTGACCGAGCGGCTGATGCAGCTCGACTCGATTTACTTTGCGCCCGTCGAATGGGCGGGGACCATGCCCATGATGAATTGGGCCTCCACCGGCCGGCAGGTTCGGTGGGTTCTGAAGGATCCGGTCACCGGTCGCGAGAACATGGACATCGACTGGCAGTTTCGCCGCGGCGATCCGGTGAAGATTCGCCTGGTCAACGAGCGGCGCGCGTTCCACGGCATGCAACATCCGATCCATCTGCACGGCCAGCACTTTCTCGTGCTGGCGGTGAACGGCGTGCCGAACACGGATCTGGCGTGGAAAGACACGGTGCTGGTGCCGGCCGGTGGGGTGGTGGATATTCTGCTCGATACTCGAAACCCCGGTGACTGGATGCTCCACTGTCACATCGCCGAGCATCTTTCGGCCGGGATGATGATGCACTTCACCGTGAATTAGCGAGGAGTCTTCATGCACGCGCTCACCCTCCTGCTCACACTGGTCGCGCAGCGCCCCGACTCATTCGCCGCCGGCGTGCGCGAGTATATCACCGTCGACACGTCCGTGGTTGCGTTGACGCATGTGCTGCTCCTCGATGGGACAGGTGCCGCTCCGAAGGGCGATCAGACGGTTGTGATTCGCGCCGGCAGGATCGCGGCGGTCGGACCGGCGGCGTCGGTGTCAATCCCGGCGGGCGTCCGCGTGATGGATATGCATGGGTCGACGGTCATTCCCGGCATCATCGGCATGCACGACCATCTCTTCTATACCGCGGCCGGGGGCCGTGCCGTACAGATGGGATACACGGGCCCGCGCCTCTACCTCGGCTCCGGTGTCACGACGATTCGCACGACCGGCAGTCGCGCGCCGTATGCCGAAATCAACCTGAAGGACGCGGTCGACCACGGCTTCGCGCCGGGACCGCGCATCCATCTGACCGCCCCGTATATCACCGGGGAGCGGGGCGGCGGGGCGATGGCGATCCTCAATTCGCCAGAGGCCGCACGCCGCTTCGTCGACTATTGGGCAGCGGAAGGCGCGACGTGGATCAAGGCGTATACCGACATTCGCCGCGCGGAGCTCGGTGCCGCGATTCAGGAAGCCCACAAGAAGGGCATCAAGGTCACGGGACATCTGTGCTCGGTGAGTTTCCAGGAAGCGGTCGCGCTGGGGATCGACAATCTCGAGCATGGGATGCTCACGGCTTCCGACTTCACGACGGGCAGGCCGGCCGATGTCTGTCCGGTCAATCTGATGACGCAGATCAGCGCGTCGGATCCGAAGGGTGATGCCGGACAGGCCACGATTCGCGCGCTCGTCCAGCACCATGTCTCGATGACGTCGACGCTCGCCGTGTACGAGCCGTTCGTGGCGAATCGTCCGACCAAGGATGAGCGTACGCTGCAGGCGATGGATCCGGAAGTCCGCGACAGCTACATGAAAATGCGCCAGCAGATCGACTCGAGCGGCACCGGTTGGGTACCGCTGCCGGCGTTCAAGAACGCGATGGCGTTCGAGCGCGCGTTCGTCGACGCGGGCGGCACGCTGGCCGCGGGCGTCGATCCAACGGGCATCGGCGGCGCACTCGCCGGGTTCGGCGACCAGCGCAACTATGAGCTCTTCATCGAGGCCGGCTTCACGCCGGCGCAAGCCATCCAGATCATGACCTTGAACGGCGCGAAGATCCTCGGCGTGCAGCAGACGCTCGGGACCGTCGAGGCCGGGAAGCTCGCGGACCTCGTGGTGCTGCACGGCGATTTGACCGCCGATCCGTCGGTGATTCGCAGTCCGACAATTGTTTTTAAGGACGGGGTCGGCTACGATTCTGCCAAGTTGATCGCCTCGGTGCAGGGCAGAGTGGGCGTCAACTAGCTCGTGGCAGGGTAGCTCAGCCTGGTGAGAGCACGGCACTCATAATGCCGGGGTCGTGGGTTCGAATCCCACCCCTGCTATAAACACAAAGACGTCGAGCAAAAGCGTCTAACAAAAACGTCTAACAAAAACGTCCAGGAACAACGTCGAACGAAGACGTCTTCGTCCGACGCCTCTGCTAGCCGTTTTTGTTTGACGCCTTATCTCGACGGCGTTGTGGTCGCCGGCACGTCCGAATTGAAGATGTCGGCGACGATCAGCCAGCGCCGATTGTTGTCGCGCCGCCGCACCTGCACGAACTTCCCGTGGTCCATCCCGCCGGCAACATAGGTGAATTGGTACGTGCCCCGTACGAACGCGAGATCCTCACGCCCGTTGATCTCGATCGGAGAGCCGGTGAAGTGACTGATCATGTGCGGATGGCAGCGCGACCTTGCACCATGGGCTGATTGGGGGGCATGAACATCGCGTTCTCTGTGTACATCGCGGTGGCCATCGAATCACGACGCTGTACGACGTACACGGTAAAGCTGTCGATCGAGGCGCGTATCGCCGTCTTGTCCGTATCCAGGAATGCCACTGGACCCGGTGACCCGCACCCGACTGCGAAACATCCCAGCACACCAGCGACTATTGCGCGCATGAGTCACCTCCGGTTCCAATCGACGGGTTGGATGGTGCGCGATAGCTCCGCCGCGACCTGCTGCGCCTCCTTCAATTTCGCCTCGTACTCGACGCGCCACTCCGCCGGCATGTTCGACCGAAAATGCGTCGCCGTGAGCAGCTCGCCTTTCGGCTCGAGCCCCCCCCCCGCAGCTGCGCCGCGGCCCACCGCGACGACATCTCCAAGAAACAGCGTCGAGCTGCCGGTGTCCATCACGTTCACCACGGTGCATTCGAAATGCGCAAAACACTCATCGAGGATCGGGACGCCTAGGGTTCCGGCGTGATGCGCAATCCCCGCGAGCTTGTCCTGGTCTCGCCCGCTAAAGAAACCGAGCCGCCGCACCACATCAAACTGCTTGGTGTGCAGGAGATGCAGCGCGAAGCGCCCCGTCTCGTAGATCATGTCATGACTGAAGTTGAACTTGTGGACATAGACCGAGAGGCGAGGCACCGTCGGCACGATCGACGCGCGCACCGCTGCATCGGAGATCATGCCGTTCTTCTTGCCGCCTCGAACGGCGGTAAGCGCTACAACTGGAGACGTCAGGTTGCGCAGGAGTTGGTAGGTGAGGTCCGGTTGGAGCATACTTCAAGATACATGGCCACCATCACCTCGCTCCCGGCGCGCGTGGTCGCGCACATCCAGGCAGCTCGGCTCTTTCGCGAGCCGGGCGAAGCGATCGTGGCCGTGTCGGGTGGTGCGGATTCGGTGGCGCTGCTCGATCTGCTGAACGGCATCGCCACCGAGCTGCACGTGTCGCTCGTGGTCGCCCATGTCGACCATGGAATCTCGTCGGACAGTCGGACGGTTGGACGGTCGGTCCGAGCGCTCGCCGAAAAATACGGGCTGCCCTTCGAGTCTGCGGAGCTGCATCTGGGCCCCGAGGCGACGGAGACCGAAGCCCGGCGTGCGCGTTACGGCTGGTTGCGCGAGGTGCGGCGGCGCCGCGGGTCGACGTACATCGTCACGGCGCATCACGAAGACGATCAAGTCGAAACGATCGTGCTGCGCGCGCTGCGCGGCAGCGCGGCCGCCGGTCTCGCCGGTATCCCGGCCCGGAGACGCGGCGGGCTCGTCCGGCCGCTGCTGCCGTTTACTCGCGCCGAGCTGGTCTCGTACGCGGCGGAGCGCGGTCTGCCGGTGTACGACGATCCGGCGAATCGCGATCCTCGTCACCTGCGCTCGTGGGTGCGGACGACGCTGCTGCCGCTGCTGACCGAACGCCTCGGTCCCCGGCTGCGGAGTGATTTGCTCGCGCACGGGCGACATGCGGTAAGTGACCGTCGCGCATGGGATCGGGTGTTGGATTTGGTCCCGGACCTCGCGCTCGGCGTGGAGCGAGACGGTTTCGCCGTTGCCCGCGCGAGTGTGTGCGGCTATGATAACGAATTGTCCGTTGGGCTGTTGCGTGCGGCGGCCCGTAGGGTGGGGTTGATCCTAGGTCCCGCCAAGGCGCGGCAACTGGTAAGGTTCGCCGAGCGGCCGTCAGGCCGTTGGCTCCCGTTGGGCAGTGGCTGGACGGCCGAGGTCGCCTTCGATCGGCTGCGGGTGGGGCGCGAGGCCACGATCGGCTGTGCGCTCGAGCGGATTGCACCGAGCGGCGACCGTGGTTCAGCGCTGTTCGGAGACTTCGAGATTCAATGGTCGCCCGCAGCGGCGCCGGTGAAGATCGAGCGCGCCACCTGGACGACATGGGTAGACAGCGATGCGTGGGAAGTCCGCCCGCCCGCTCGCGGCGACTCGCTGGTGCCGCTCGGTGGGGTGGGGCATCGGCCGCTGCGACGACTATTAATGGAAGCGCGAGTGCCGCGCAGCGCGCGGCCGCGCTATCCCGTAGTGAGTAGAGGAGCAACCATTCTCTGGGTCCCAGGCATCTGTCGCAGTGCGGCAGGGGTGCCGGAGCCCGGAACTCGAGCGGTGAGGTTGGATGTTACCGAGCACGGCTCAGCTCAAGCAGACCGGCGGGCGTGAGCTCAAGCGCATCGTCTTCGACGAGGAGACGATCGCCGAGCGAGTCCAGGCCCTGGGCCGGGAAATCACGGCGGCCTATCCGGATGGCGATCTGCTGGTGCTGGGCCTGCTCAAGGGCAGCTTCATCTTCTTGAGTGATCTGGTGCGGCGCATCGACCGGCCGCTGCAGGTGGATTTCCTCGTCGCCTCGAGCTACGGCGAGGGAACGGTGTCGAGCGGGAAGGTGCGGCTGGTGTATGATCCGGAAACCGAGCTCGCCGGGAAGCACATCCTGCTGGTCGAGGACATCATCGACACCGGCAAGACGTTAAACAAGCTGGTCGGGCTGCTCCGGCAGCGCCGGCCGCGCAGTCTGGAGATCTGTGCGCTGTTGCACAAACATGTGGCGGACCACTTGGAGCTGGAGGCGAAGTTCGTGGGACTCGACGCCCCGACGCTGTTCCTGGTCGGGTACGGCCTCGATCACGCGGAAAACTTCCGGCACCTTCCTTATATCGCGAGTCTGACGTAGATGGCCAATCGCATCCCCCCGCCTCCGCGGGAATTCAACTGGGCCCGGATGCTGCGGACGCTCTCATTCTGGGCGCTCCTCATCGTCGGGACGATCGCGCTGGTGCAGCTCGCTTCGAGCCGCCGGCGCGAAGAAGCCGAAATCACGTACACGCAGTTCACCGAGGAGCTGAACGCGGGCAACATCTCCTCGGTGGAAATCGCCGAGCGGCAGAAGGTCCGCGGCACGTTCCAGCGTCCGGTGGTGGTGAAGCGCCAGACGGTGGAGCGCTTCAACGTGCTGCTCCCCTTCGAAGCGGACGACAAGTTCGCCGCGAATCTCTCGACGAAGGGCGTGGACGTGCGCGCGCGCGAGTCCGGGCAGTCGTTCGGCGTCGTGCTGCTCACGTTCCTGCCCTACATCCTCATCTTCGGCCTCGTGATCTTCATGCTGCGGCAAATGCAGCAGGGCGGGAACCGCGCCTTCGCGTTCGGGAAGTCCAAAGCGAAGCTGCTCGCGGGTGACACCCCCAAGGTCACTTTCGCCGACGTGGCCGGCTGCGATGAAGCGAAGCAGGAGCTCGAGGAGATCATCGATTTCCTGAAAGACCCGCAGAAATTCCAGCGGCTGGGTGGTCGGCTGCCGAAGGGCGCGCTGCTCGTGGGGCCGCCGGGAACCGGCAAGACGCTGCTCGCCAAGGCCGTCGCCGGGGAAGCGGGCCGCCCGTTCTTCTCGATGTCGGGCTCCGACTTCGTCGAGATGTTCGTCGGCGTCGGTGCCTCGCGCGTGCGCGACCTGTTCGAGCAGGGCAAGGCGCATGCCCCCTGCATCATCTTCATCGACGAGATCGACGCCGTCGGCCGCCATCGCGGGGCCGGGCTCGGCGGCGGCCACGACGAGCGCGAGCAGACGCTCAATCAGCTGCTCGTCGAAATGGATGGCTTTGAAAGCAATGATGGTGTGATCCTGCTCGCCGCGACGAACCGGCCCGACATCCTCGATCCCGCGCTGCTGCGCCCCGGCCGGTTCGACCGCCAGATCGTGGTCGACATGCCGGACCTCAAAGGCCGCGAGCAGATCCTGCGCGTGCACGTCCGCAAGATTCCGATGGCGCCCGGTGTGAATCTCGAGCGCATCGCACGCGGCACGCCCGGCCTGGCCGGCGCCGAGCTCGCCAACATCGTGAACGAAGCCGCCCTGCTCGCCGCGCGCCGCAACAAGGCGGCGGTGGACATGCAAGACTTCGAGGATGCGAAGGACAAAGTGATGCTCGGCCTCGAGCGGAAGAGCCGGGTGCTCTCCGACGAGGAGCGGCGTCTCGTGGCGTATCACGAGGCGGGGCACGCCCTGGTGGGACTCACCGTGCCGGACGCCGATCCACTGCACAAAGTCACGATCATCCCGCGCGGTCGCGCGCTCGGCCTCACGGCGTATCTGCCGGAGGAAGAGCTGCACAAGTACACCAAGCGCTCCATCGAGTCGCGGCTCGCGATGGCGTACGGCGGCCGGGTGGCGGAGGAGCTGGTGTTCGGCCCGGAGAAAGTGACCACCGGGGCCGCGCAGGACATTCAGCAGGCGACCAACATCGCGCGCCGGATGGTGACGCAGTTCGGCATGAGTGACGTCATCGGCCCGATCGCCGTGGGCGACCGCGAGCAGGAGATCTTCCTGGGTCGCGAAGTCGTGCAGCGCCGCGAAATCTCCGATCGCACCGCGCAGATTGTGGATGAGGAAGTCAAGAACATCCTCACGCACGCCTACAGTGAAGCGCAGCGGATCCTCACCGAGCGCCGCGCCGCGCTCGATCGGCTGGCCGCGGCGCTGCTCGAGCGTGAGACGCTGGAGCGCGAGCAGGTCGAGCTGGTCGTCGCCGGCCAGTCGCTGCCGCCGTACGTGCCCCCAGCGCCGCCGCAACCGGCGGCAAGCGGCGAGGCCGCGGAAAAGGAGAAGGCGCAGGCGCGGCCCAGCGGCGGGATCCTGCGCAATCCGCCGCCTGAACCCGCCGGGGCGTGACCGTCTCTCCGTCGGCCCCAGCCGCCGACCTCTCGAAGCTCCGGATCAATCGCGACGACCCGCCGCCCGCAGTCAAGCGGGCGCTGGGTCGCGTGCTCTGGTTGGTCGCGGCCGCGGTGGTCATCATTGCGGTTGTCGTGGTGCTTGGGCGGCGTGGAGCGGTGGTGCCCGTTCAAGTGGTGACGGTGACAACGTCGGGCGGCGGAGGGGCGGCGAGGGGCGGCACCGGCGCGGTCGCGGTGGTTGCGAACGGATACGTGGTCGCGCGCACGAAGGCGGCTGTGTCCGCCAAAATCCCCGGGCGCCTCGCCGTCCTGAACGTGAGTGAAGGCTCCCGGCTCCAGCAGGGCGACATCATCGCCCGGCTCGACAATGCCGATTACGCCGCCGCCGTGGGCGAGGCGGAAGCCGGCCTTGCGAGCGCGAAGGCGACGTTGATCGAGGCGCAGTCCGACCGCGACCAGATGCAGCGCGATTTCGTGCGCGTGCGGGACATCCACGCGCAGAATCCGAATCTCGTCTCACCGCAGGACATCGAGAACGCCGAGAGCCGCGCCCGTCAGGCCGAGGCGCGCTTCGGCGCGCAGTCGGCGCGCGTGGATGCGGCCGGGGCGGCGCTCCGCGTGGCGCAGGCGAACCTGGAAAACACCTACATTCGCGCACCCTTCTCCGGCACCGTCCTGCGCAAGGAAGCGGAAGTCGGCGAGGTGGTCGCGCCGTCGGTGGGCGGCGGGTTGACGCGCGGCGCCGTCGTCACGATGGCCGACCTCGCCACGCTCGAGGTCGAAGTCGATGTCAACGAGGCGTACATCGCGCGCGTGCACGGTGGCCAGCAGGCGCGCATTACGCTCGACGCCTATCCCGACACGGCGTTCCGCGGGACCGTCCGCCAGGTTGTGCCGACGGCCGACCGCCAACGCGCCACCGTGCAGGTGAAAGTCGCGATCGTCGATCGCGATCCGCGCATTCTGACCGAGATGGGCGCGAAAGTCGAGTTCCTGGAAGCGCCCCGCGCGGCACCGGCCGGCACTACGCAACCCGTGGAGCGTCCCCGGATCATCGTGCCCGCCGAGGCCGTCCGGTCCGAGAATGGCCGCAACGTCGTGTGGATCGTGCGCGACGGACGGTTACAGAGTCGTGACGTTGACGCAGGTCCGGTCAGCGGTAACTTCCGCGAGATTCGTTCCGGCCTCTCGGGGGGCGAGCAGTTGCTGGTGGGCGGTGTTGAAACTCCCAAAGAGGGCCAGCGCGTAAAGACCGCGCCGTAGTCGTCACCTTCCACATTCCAACTTTCCAACGGTCCAACATGGCCCTAGTCGAGATTCGCGACGTCTACAAATCATTCCAGCGCGATACCCAGCGGATCGACGTGTTTACCGGGCTGACGCTCGACATCGACGCGGGCAGCTTCACGGCCTTGATGGGACCGTCGGGCTCTGGCAAATCGACGCTCCTGAATCTCATTGCAGGGCTTGACAAGCCGACGCGCGGCACCGTGCGGGTGGGCGGCGAAGCCGTCAGTGAGATGTCGGCGAGCCAGCTCGCCGCCTGGCGGGCGCGCCACATCGGCTTCGTCTTCCAGTCGTTCAACCTGCTCCCGGTGCTCACGGCCTATCAGAACGTGGAGCTGCCGCTCCTGCTCACGCGCCTGTCGGGAAAAGAGCGGAATGAGCGCGTCAAGATCGCGCTCGACGTCGTGGGCCTCGCCGATCGCGCCGATCACTATCCGCGCCAGTTGTCCGGCGGGCAGGAACAGCGGACGGCCATCGCGCGCGCCATCGTCGCCGATCCCACGGTGATGCTGCTCGACGAGCCCACCGGCCAGCTCGACGCCAAGAGCTCGCAGGAAGTGCTGGCGCTGCTCCAGCGGTTGAACAGCGAGTTCACCAAGACGATCATCATCGTGACGCACGACGCCCATGCGGCCGAGCGCGCCAAGATGGTACTGCACCTCGAGAAGGGTGACCTGATCGAGAAACCGCGCGCGACCGCGGCGGCCATGCGGTGAAGTACTTCCGGCTGGTCCTCGCCAACCTCGGCCGCCACAGGCTGCGGACGGTTCTGACGATCCTGAGCGTGGCGCTGGCGTTGTTCCTGTTCGCGTCGCTGCGCAGCGTGACCACCACGCTCGCGGCCACGGCGCAGTTCGGTGGCGCGCGTCGTCTCGTGACGACGAACGCAACGGGACTCGTCTTCCCGCTGCCATTGGCCTACGGCAACCGGATCAAGGCCCTGCCCGGGGTGACCGGATTGAGCTGGGCGAACTGGTTCGGCGGCAAGTACGGCGACGGCAAACGGTTTTTCGCCAACTTCGCCGTCGACGCCGAATCGTATCTCAAGATCTATCCCGAGATCGTTCTGCCGGCGGATCAGCGGGACGCATTCCTCAAGGATCGCACCGGCGCGCTCATCGGCAAGCGGCTGCTCAGCCAGTTCGGCTGGAAGCTGGGACAGAACGTCACGCTCCAGGGCACGATCTTCCCGGGCGACTGGACGTTCACCGTTGACGGCGTCTACACCCCGACCGATCCGGCGATCGGTGACGACGTCCTGATCTTCCATCACGATTACTTCGACGAGCGCATCGGCCGCGCCGGCATCGCGGGATGGTACATCGTCGAAATCGACGACGTTTCGCACGCGCCCGCGGTCGCCAAATCCATCGACGACCTATTCCGCAATTCGAGCTCACCGACCAAGACCGGCACGGAGCGCGAATTCCAGGCGACCTTTGCGACAATGTGGGGCAACGTGAGTTTCCTGATGAGCACCATCGGGCTCGCCGTCGTGTTCGCCATCCTGCTCGTCACGGCGAACGCGATGATGATGAGCGCGCGCGAGCGCACCGGAGAGATCGCGGTGCTGAAGACGATCGGCTTCTCCGATCGCCTGTTGTTTGCGCTCGTGATGGTGGAGGCCGGCGTCATGGCGCTGACCGGCGCGGTGCTCGGCCTGGGTGGAGCGAAACTCTTCTATCCGGCCATCAACTTCAACGGGCTGGGATTCCTGCCGGGGTTTACCGTCGCGCCGAGCACCTTGATCATCGGCGCGCTCGTGGCGATCGGCTTGATGCTGGCGAGCGGCCTCGCTCCCGCGCTGCGGGCCGCGCGGCTTCCGATCGTCCAGGCGTTGCGGCACGTCGAATGATTCCCATCGTCTACAACGTCCGCAGCGTGGTGCGCCGTCCCGTGTCGACGGCGCTCACAGCTCTCGGCGTCGGCCTCGTCGTCGCCGTGTTCATCGGCATGCTCGCGCTCGCGAACGGCTTCCGCGCGGCGCTGGCGAAGACCGGCTCGAACACGAATGCGTTGGTCCTGCGCAAGGGCGCTGATTCCGAGCTGTCCAGTGGATTGGGTCGCGACGTCGCCAGCATCATTGCGGCCGATCCGCATGTGGCGACTGGGGCGGACAATCGGCCGCTGGTCTCGCCCGAAGTGTATGTGCTCATCCCCCTCGCGAAAGCGTTCGACACGACGCAGATCGCGAACGTCGTGGTGCGCGGCGTGAGCGATCAGGCCTGGCAGGTACGGTCGAACGTGAAGATCACGGCCGGCCAGCGCCCCACCTCGGGGCGACCGGAGGTCTGCGTGGGAAGCCGGCTCACCAAACGGTTTCCGCACACCGGCGTGGGGCAGACGCTCCACTTCGCCGGTCGCGACTGGACGGTGACATGCCAGTTTTCCGCCGCAGGGTCGGCATTCGAGTCCGAGATCTGGGGGGAAAACGAGCAGTTCATGCCCGTGTTCCGCGGCGATGTCTTTCAGTCGATTACGTTTCGGCTGAAGGATCCCGCCACGTTTGACGACGCGCAGCGCGCGCTGCAGGCGGACAAGCGCCTGACCGTCGATGTGCACCGCGAGTCCGAGTTTTACGCGCAACAATCGCAGCTCCTGGGCAATATCCTGAGCTTCCTCGCCATCATGATCACCGGGATCATGGCGGTGGGTGCGGTCTTTGGCGCGATCAACACGATGTACGCCGCGATCGCGTCGCGCGCCCCGGAGATCGGGGTGCTGCTCACTCTGGGGTTCAGGCCGTGGACCGTCCTCGTGAGCTTCCTCGCCGAGTCCGCGTTCATCGCCGTCATCGGCGGCGTTTTGGGTGGCCTGTTTTCACTGCCGCTCAATGGCATCGTGACCAGCACGACGAACTGGTCGAGCTTCAGCGAGATCGCGTTCAGCTTCCGCGTGACGCCGGCGCTGCTGCTGGTCGGCCTGATCTTCGCGGTCGTGATGGGCGTCGTCGGCGGGTTCTTCCCGGCGCTCCGCGCGGCTCGCCTGCAGGTGGTCCAGGCGCTCAGGTGAAAGTCACCGCGCTCGCCGCGCACACACCGGAAGCGGTGCGCGCGGCGCTCGCGGCGCGTGGGTGGGAAGCCCAGCCGGCCTGGTTCGCGGCGATCGGCATCCAGCCGTTTGTCGTTCTCATCGAAGACATCACCGAGCCAGAGCGCGAAGCGCTGGTGCATTGGGGTGCCAAGTCGGGCACCGATGTGCTCACCGGCAACGGCTGGGCCCTGATTGCGGGCGCAGCGAGCCGGATCGCGCCGCTCGCCCGCTACGACCGCGCGCCCGCCGAGCTCGCGCGGCTTGCGTCGACGCTGGGCCGGCTGCTTGCGGCGCGCGCCGAACCACCGCGAACCTGGGGGATTCGGGGCGGGGAGGTCTCGCTCGAGAAGCCCCTGATCATCGGGATCATCAACGTCACCCCGGATTCATTTTCAGATGGCGGCCATCTCGCATCCGCTGACGCGGCGATCGAGCACGGCGCGCGGCTCATTTCGGACGGCGCACGCCTGCTCGATGTTGGCGGTGAGTCGACGCGTCCGGGTGCGGATCCCGTCCCGGTGAAGGAAGAGATCGCCCGGGTCGTGCCCGTGATCGCGGGGCTGCAGCACCGCGAGCTCGGTCCTATTTCGGTCGACACGCGCAAGGCGGAGGTGGCGCGTGCGGCGCTCGACGCGGGGGCGGCCGTGATCAACGACGTCTCAGGCCTCAGCTTCGACGCCGAGCTGACGGCGGTCGCGCGCGACGCGCAGGCGGGCGTGATTCTCATGCATATGCGCGGCACCCCGGCCACGATGGACGACCTCGCGACATACGGCCACGTCGCGCGCGAGGTTGCTGCGGAACTGGCGGCAGGGGCGGCAAAGGCGGAACAGGGGGGGATCGCTCCGGAACGGATCGTTCTCGACCCCGGGTTTGGGTTCGCCAAAACGGCGACGCAGAACTTCCGGTTGCTCGACGAACTGGCAACGATCGTCGCGCTGGGCTATCCTGTAGCCGTCGGCCTGTCGCGGAAGCGGTTTTTGGGGGCGGCGACGGGGCGGCCCGTGGAGGACCGCGATCGCGCCACGGCTGTTGCCTGCGCCCTCGCCTGGGAGCGAGGAGCGCGCCTGTTCCGGGTTCACGACGTCGCGTTGACACGCGAGGCCCTTGCACTGGCGAGCGCTACGACCAATCCACCGTGAACGTAGACGCCTTTAAGTTCCTGTCGCCGCGGCTCTGGCCGGATCTCTTCGAGATCCTGCTGGTCTCCTTCGTCGTCTACCGGTTCCTGCTGTTCCTCGTCGGCACGCGCGCGCTGCAAATCGTGATCGGCCTCGTGATCCTGTCGCTGACCTACTTCGTGGCGGTGTTTGCCAAGTTCACGATGATCAGCACGCTGCTGGGCGTCGTGTTCACCTACGGGGCCTTCGCGGCGGTGGTCGTGTTTCAGCCGGAGCTGCGCAACGCGCTCGCGCGGCTCGGCCAATCCCGCTTGATGCGCGCGTTCTCGCGCGGCGACCGCCAATCGGTGGCCGAAGAGATCGCGGAAGCGCTCGACCGCCTGTCGCGCGCGGGGACCGGCGCCATCATCGCCGTCGAAGGCGACATCGGGCTCGAGGAGTTCATCACCACCGGCGTCCCGATGGAAGCGAAAGTCTCGGCCGACCTGTTGACCACGATCTTCACACCGTACTCGCCGCTGCACGACGGCTCCGTCCTGATTCGCGGCGATCAGATCATCGGGGCGGGCTGCGTGCTCCCCCTGACGCAGTTCAAGGTCGCCGACAAGTCGCTCGGGACGCGGCACCGCGCCGCGCTTGGCCTGTCGGAGGAGACCGATGCGACGGTGCTCGTCGTCTCGGAAGAGACGTCCACGATCTCCGTCGCCAGTCATGGCCTCTTGTATCGCCACCTCACGCCGCAACAGTTGCGTGACCTGCTCTCCGGCGCCGTTTCGCATCTCGAGGGTACCGGGAGGCGGCCGCTGTCGCGCTCCTGGTTCTCATCGGCTATGTGATCACGCTGGCGCCCACGGTCACGCTGTGGGACGCGGGCGAATTCATCACCGCTGCCAAAGTGCTGGGCGTGCCGCATCCGCCAGGCACCCCGTTGTTTGTTCTCGTCGGCCATGTCTGGGCCGGCGTCGTCAGGATCGGCGGCTACGCCTGGCGGATGAATCTCATGAGCGCCTGTTTCTCGGCGTCCGGCGCCGGCTGCCTGTTTCTCGTCGCGCACCGGCTGCTGCTCGGCGACACCGCGTGGCTGCGGACCGGTGGGGCCGCGGCGGCCGCGATCCTCTCCGCGTTTCCGTTCACGCACTGGCAGAACAGCAACGAGACGGAGGTCTACGCGGTGGCGACCGCCAGCATCGCCGCGATCTGCTGGCTCGGCGTGCGCTGGCGCGACTTGCGCGGTACCGCGCGCGCGCCGCACATCCTGCTCCTGATCGTCTACATCGCTGCGCTGTCGATCGGCAACCACCTGTTGGCGCTGCTCGTGGGGCCCGCCCTGGCGGTGTTCATGCTGTACACGCTGCGCGCGTCGCCCGCGGCCGACCCCGCCGAGCGGCGAATGGAATTGGCGGAGTGGGGCGCGCTCAGCGCGTTGTGGATCGTGCTGGTCGCCGTCGGTCTGGGGAGCACACCGCTCCTGATTGCGGGTGGGGCGCTGCTCGCGGCGGGTGTCGTCTGGAGCGTGATGGCCGGTTCCTGGGCCTTTCCCGTCATGGCGATCGGGATTGCGGTGGTGGGAATCTCGATATACGCCCTTCTCTACATCCGCTCCGGTTTGCATCCCGTTCTCAACGAGGCGGACCCCGAGACCTGGCACAACCTGCTCGCGGTGATCCGGCGCGAGCAATTCGGCAGCCGCGGCCTGTTCGACAACCCGATGGTGCCCGGGACTCCCCGCACGCTGGCCGTCATCGGGCAGCAGTTCCTCAATTACTTCCAGTACTGCTCCTGGCAGTGGGGTCGCGCGTTGCCGTTTGTGCCGATGGTGATCGTCGCGCTCGGGTTCGTCACGCTGGGGAGTCTCGGGTTCGAATTCACGCGCCGCCGGGACGCCGGACTCGCCACCCTGCTCGGCGCGCTGTGGCTCGTCACGGGCGTCGGCCTCGTCATCTACATGAATTTCAAGGCCGGCTTCTCGATGTATTGGGACCGCTACCCGACGATCGAGCAGCACGAGGTGCGCGAGCGCGACTACTTCTTCGTGGTCAGCTTTCAGGTCTGGGGCATGTTCACCGCGTTAGGGCTCGTGCGTCTCGTGCGGCGGTTGTCCGAACGCGTGCCTGCCGCCGCCCGGACGTGGGGAATAGCGCTGGCCGCAGTGGTCACGCTGCTGCCGCTGGGCGGCAACTTCACAGCCGCATCACGCCGGCACGGTCCCGACGCCACCGTCGCCCGCGACTTCGCGTACAACCTGCTGCAATCGGTCGAGCCGTACGGTGTGCTGTTCGGATTTGGGGACAACGACACCTTCCCGGTGTGGTATCTCCAGGAAGTCGAAGGTGTGCGCCAGGATGTCACGCAAATCAATCTCTCGCTCGCCAACCTCGACTGGTATCTGCGCCAGCTGGCCGAGCGGCCGGTCAGGGTCTTCGACGCGGCCCACGCGCCCGCCGTGTACCGGGCGGTGGCGCCGGCGCAGCCACCTCCGCGTCCGGCGCTCCCGCTCACCGAGCGAGACATCGACGGGATGCAACCGGTGGAACTCGGACAGGATGGCATGTTCCGCTCGGCCGGTGTCGAGCTGGTCTTCCGGAAAGCGCAGCGCCTGCTCACGGCCGATCAGGTCATTCTGTACACGATCGCCACGGACCTCCCCTCGTCGCGACCAGTCACGTTCGGCGTGTCGTCGGGCCGCGGCTCCTGGCTCGGGCTCGATTCCCATCTCGTATTTCAGGGACTCGCGTTCAAGGTTGTGCCGCGGGCCGACACGACCCGGCGCTTCGTGCGTGGCCTTCAGGGCACGATGGTGGATTCCACGCGGACGCGGATGCTGGTCGACTCGGTCTTTCAATGGGGTCGTTTGTTCGGGCGCGATTCACTCGAGCTCGAACCGGCGGCGGAGCAGGTGGCGAGGTCATTTTCGGCCGCGTTTTTGGAGCTGGGCAACGCCGCCGCCGTGCGCGGCGACCAGCGCCAGACGCTCGCATCCCTCCGCCGCGCCTACCATCTGAATCCCAGCCAGGCGCTCGCCGACATCATCCGCCGCGTGGAAACTCAAGGAGTTCAGAGCCTCTTTAGCCGCTAGCGGCCTTCCCCCTATATTCACAGGCTATGGCTTTCGAGGCCCTGCCAGAGCGTTTGGCGCAGGTGAGGGCCGAGATTGCGCGACTCGCGCCGCAGCCCGTGGCGATCGTCGCGGTCACCAAGGGTTTCGGGACTGACGCGATCCGCGCGGCGCGCGAGACGGGGCTGGCCGACATCGGCGAGAACCGCGTCCAGGAAGCGCTGCAGAAACAGGACGCGCTGATTCGCTGGCATCTGATCGGGCATTTGCAGCGCAACAAGGCCAAGCTCGTGCCGGGGCGATTCGAGCTGGTGCATTCCGTGGACTCGCTGGAGCTCGCCACCGAGTTGAGCAAGCGGGCGACGACTCCGCTGCGAGTGCTGCTGCAGGTGAACGTCGCGCGCGAGCCGCAGAAGAACGGTTGTGCGCCCGAAGACGCGCCGGCGCTGGCGCGACAGGTGGCCGAGCTCGAGCATGTGCGACTGGAAGGTTTGATGACGCTGGCACCGTTTACCGACGATGTGGACGTGCAACGCCGGACGTTCCGGGGATTGCGCGTCTTACGCGATAGGATCAAAGAGGAGGTAGGGGTATGGCTGCCGACCCTCTCGATGGGGATGTCCGGCGACTACGCTACGGCAGTCGCGGAGGGAGCAACGGTGATCCGGTTGGGTACAGTCCTGTTCGGCCCGAGGACATGACCGATCCCGCGTTCACGCTGACACCGCTCGACATCCGCAAGCAGGAATTTCGCAAGACCCTGCGCGGCTATGAGACGCTGGGCGTCGAGGATTTCAAGATTCGCGTCGCGGATGCGTTGGAGCGCGCCAACCGCGAGCGCCAGGTGCTCGAGGAGCGTGTCAGCGCGCTGACCGAGCAGCTGCGCGTCTTCCGCGAGCGCGAGAAGGCGATGAACGAAGCGCTGGTCGCGGCGCAGCAGCTGCGCCAGGACACGCGCGCCGCCGCCGAGCGCGAGGGCCAGGTGATCCTCCGCGAGGCGGAGGCGGAAGCCAAGCGGCTGCTCGACCAGGCCAAGAACGCCGAGGGTGCCGTGCGGGCGCGCATGGCCGAGACCGAGCGCCAATTCCAGCAATACATGGGCGGGTTCCGCGCGCTGCTCGAGCGCCAGCTCGCCGAGCTCCGGGCGCTCGACGGCCAGAAGTGAGCGGGCTGTCCGTTGCGGATGCGGTCCGCGTCATCAAGTCGCGGACCGCGATCGTTCCGGAGGTCGCGGTCATCCTCGGAACCGGCCTCGGCGCACTCGCCGACGAGCTCAAGGCCGAGAGCACGATCCCGTATCCCGAGATCCCCGGCTTCCCGACCCCTACGGTCGAGACACATGCCGGACGCTTATTGTTCGGGAAGATCGGCAAGCGCCGGGTCGCGATCATGCAAGGTCGGTTCCATCGGTACGAGGGCTATACGCTTCAGCAGATCGCGTTTCCCGTCCGCGTGCTGCGTGCGCTCGGCGCGCAGACGCTGATCGTCTCCAACGTCTCGGGCGGAATGCATCCGCTCTGGGCGACCGGGGATCTGGTGCTCATTTCCGATCACATCAACCTGCTCGGCGACAATCCGCTGGCCGGTCCAAATGTCGATGCGGAAGGCCCGCGCTTTCCCGACATGTCCGCGGCGTACGATCCGGAATTGCGCCAGCTGGCTCACCAGGTCGCGCTCGCGCACCAGATCGTGCTGCGCGAGGGCGTGTACGTGGCGGTGCCAGGACCGAATCTCGAGACCCGCGCCGAGTACCGCATGCTGCGCGCGCTGGGCGCCGATCTGGTCGGGATGAGCACCGTGCCCGAAGTGATCACCGCCGTCCATCAAGGAATGCGCGTGCTCGGCTTCTCGATCATCACCGATAATTGCCTG
This sequence comes from Gemmatimonadota bacterium, assembly GCA_003220955.1. Classification (GTDB taxonomy): domain Bacteria; phylum Gemmatimonadota; class Gemmatimonadetes; order Gemmatimonadales; family GWC2-71-9; genus 20CM-2-65-7. Next base: position 19,472 of record QHTW01000157.1, read on the forward strand.
CCCGACGCGCTCGAGCCGACGTCGGTCGAGCAGATCATCGCCGTTGCCCGGGGGGCGGAGCCCAAGCTCGCCGCCCTCGTGCACGGCGTCCTGGAGCAGCTCTAGCCGATGGCGTATCCGCCTTCCGATTTGACGCAGTCGATCGACGCGCTCGAGAAACAGCTGCTCGCGACCTGGAAGCACGAACGGCTCTTCACGCGTGTGAGCGACGCGACCCGCTACGGGCCCCCGTTCATCTTCTTTGAGGGCCCGCCCACCGCGAACGGGCGGCCGGGCATTCATCACGTCTTCTCGCGGACGCTCAAGGATCTGATCTGCCGGTTTCACACGATGCTGGGGCAGGGGGTCACGCGCATCGCCGGGTGGGACACGCACGGTTTGCCGGTGGAGATCGAAGTCGAGAAGGCGCTGAACATCAACGGCAAGCGCGAAATCGAGGCGTACGGCGTCGAGCGGTTCAACAAGCTGTGCCGCGAGAGCGTGTTCAAGTACAAGACCGACTGGGAGTCCCTGTCCGACCGGATCGGCTACTGGTTGGACTATGAGCACCCGTACATCACCTACAGCAACAAATACATCGAGACGGTGTGGTGGCTGCTGAAGCGGCTGCACGAAAAGGCACTGCTGTATCGCGGGCACAAGGTCCTGCCGTACTGCCCGCGCTGCGGCACGGCCTTGTCATCGCATGAAGTCGCCCAGGGCTATGAGACCGTGCAGACCAATTCGGTCTACGTCACGTTCCCGCTGCTCAGCAGGAAGGGCGACACGCCGCGCGAGCTCGTGATCTGGACGACGACGCCGTGGACGCTGCTGTCCAACGTGGCGGTCGCCGTGCATCCCGACCTGGATTACGGGGAGTATGCGCTCGACGATCCGGCCAGCGGCACGATCACCCACTACATCGCGGCGGTGGCTCGGGCCGGCGACGTGCATGTGCACGGCCGGCCCCTGAGCCAGGGGAAGCTCATCAAGACCTATCTCGGCCGAGAGCTGGTCGGGAAGAAGTACGCGCGGCCGCTCGAGGTCGTGCCGCTGCCGGACGAAGGCCAGCGCGCGGTGATCGTCGCCGGCGCGTTCGTCACGGCGGACGAGGGCACCGGCCTCGTGCATATGGCGCCGGCATTCGGGGCCGATGACTATGTCGCCGGCCAGCAAAACGGTCTCGCATTCGTCAATCCGGTTGTTCCGGATGGCACGTTCGAGGGAACGACGTGGCCGGAGATCGAGGGCAAGCTCGTCACCGACAAAGAAACCAATCGCCTGATCATCGAGCGATTGAAGCAGGAGGGCCGCTGGCTCGAAACCAGGCCGTACACCCACAGCTACCCGCACTGCTGGCGCTGCGACTCGCCGCTGATCTACTATGCCCGCAGCTCCTGGTTCGTCCGCACAACGGCGGTGAAGACGCGGATGCTCGAAATCAATGCGGAGATCGATTGGCATCCACCGGAAACCGGCTCCGGGCGCTTCGGCGAGTGGCTCGAGAACAACGTGGACTGGGCGCTGTCGCGCGACCGCTACTGGGGGACACCGCTCAACGTCTGGGAGTGCGACGCCGACCGCGAGCATCGTGAGGTGATCGGCTCCTATGATGAGCTGGCGCAGCGCTGGGGGGGTGGGAAGCGGCTGCCCGACGATTTCGATCCGCACAAGCCGTACATCGATTTCTACACCTGGTCCTGCCGCGACTGCGGCGGGACGATGCGGCGCGTGCCGGAGGTGATCGACGCGTGGTTCGACTCGGGGTCGATGCCCTACGCGCAATGGCATTATCCGTTCGATCACCAGGCCGACTTCAAGGCGCACTTCCCGGCCGACTACATCTGCGAAGGTGTGGACCAGACGCGCGGCTGGTTCTACTCACTGCTCGCGATCGGCGTGGCGGCGTTCGACGCGCAAGTCTACAAGCACGTGATCGTGAACGATCACGTCCTCGATGTGCACGGCCAGAAGATGTCGAAGAGCCGCGGCAACATCGTCGACCCCTGGAAGGTGATCGGCGAACATGGTGCGGACGCCGTCCGTCTGTACCTCATCGGCCAGAGTCAGGTCTGGCTGCCGAAGCGGTTCGACGAGCGCCAGATCCCCGAGATCGCGGGAGGTTTTCTCAACACCCTGCGGTCGACGTACGACTTCTTCCGCCGCTACGCCCAGGACTGGATTCCGCCCGCCGAGGAGAACGCGACGCCGGCGCGGGAGCGGCCGGCGGCGGACCGGTGGCTGCTCGCCCGGCTCGATGAGGTCGTCGCGAGCGTGCGCCAGTCGTGGTCGTCCTATGACGTCACCACCGGCGTTCGGAGCATCATGGATTTCGTGGGGGAGGACCTCTCGCGCTGGTACGTCCGGCGCAACCGGCCGCGCTTCTGGGCTCCAGACCGGGCGACTGACCCCGTGGCGCTCGAAACGCTGCACGAGGCCCTCGTCGCGGCCGTCCGGCTCCTCGCCCCGGCCGCCCCCTTCATCTCCGATTGGGTGCACCGGGCCCTGACGGGAACCTCCGTCCACCTCGCCCCCTTCCCGGTCGACCGGGGGCATCGGGAGCCGGAGCTCCTCACGGCCATGGCCACGGTCCGGCGACTGGCCTCCCTGGCTCGGGCAGCCCGGGAGTCGCGGAACCTGCGGGTCCGGCAGCCCCTGGCCCGGATGCAGCTGGCCGTTCCGGCGGCCGCCCAGGGCCCGGCCTTGTCAGACCTGTTAGATATTCTGGCTGCCGAAGTCAACGTAAAAGCGGTCCAGGTGGTCGCCTCCGATCACGATTTGGTCCGGCTGCGCGGGAAGGCGAATTTTCGGACGCTCGGCAAGCGGTACGGCAAAGACACGCCGCGCGCGGCTGCGGCCGTCGCGGAACTGACTGCTGAAAACTTGCAGGCGCTGGAGCAAGGCGGGCCGGTGCGCAGCGGGGACTGGGAGTTTCGGCCCGAGGACGTGACCGTCGCCCGCGAAGTCGCCAGCGAGTGGCTGGTGCAGGCCGACGGGCCGTACGTCGTCGCGCTCGATCCCGCGTTGAGCGACGACCTGGTGCAGGAAGGATTGGCGCGCGAGGTGGTGAATCGCGTGCAACGTCTCCGCAAGGAGGCGGGATACGAATACACGACGCGCATCGAGTTGAGCATCACCGGCGCCGCCGATGTGGTGGCCGCGATTCGCGCGTTTCAGGGGTTCGTCGAAGGCGAGACGTTGGCGCGCCGGATGGTGCTCGGCGCGGTGCTGGACGAGCCCGACTTGCAGCGTGACGTAGACATCGAAGGACGCCAGACGACGATTGCGCTCCGGCGTCACGACGGACGAAAGGGCGGAACCCGATAATGCCGACTAAGTCGACGAAGGTGAAGGCCAAGGCCGGCCTGAATAAGAAACAGTTGACCCACCTCGAGAAGCGGCTGCTCGAAGAGCGCGCCCGCGTCATCAAGGAACTGGGCCACTACGGCGAGTCGTTCAACTCGAGCCTCCAGGCATCGGATGGCGACCTCTCCAGCTACTCCTTCCACATGGCCGATCAAGGGACCGACGCGATGGAGCGGGAGAAGGCGTTTCTGTTCGCGTCGCAAGAGGGCCGGTATTTGTGGCACGTGAACGAGGCGCTGCGCCGGCTCTACAGCGCTCCCGAGCGATTCGGCCGGTGCGAGCAGTGCGGCGAGCTGATCGGATTCGATCGTCTGGACGCGCTGCCGCACGCGCGCCTCTGCATCAAGTGCAAAGCGAAAGAAGAAGATGGTAAGCGCCGCTGAGCGCCGGCTGTTCTGGGGAACGGCCGTCGCGGTCGTCGTATCGGATTTCGTCACCAAGCTGATCGCGGAATCGTTCCTGGCGCGGCGGCTGCCGCTGGCGGTCATCGGCGACACCGTGCAGTTCCGGCTCGTCTACAATGAAGGCGCCGCGTTCGGCCTCCACGTGGGCGACAACTCCCGCTGGATCTTCATGGCGCTCGCCGTCATCGCGTTGTTCGTGCTCGCGTCGCTGGTGCGCAGCACGCGTCCCGGTGACCGCTTCCGCCTGCTCGCGCTGGCGCTGGTCTGCGGCGGCGCGGTGGGCAACCTGATCGACCGCATTCGCAGCGCGCAGGGCGTCGTCGACTTCGTCGACGTCGGCGTCGGCGCGTGGCGCTGGCCGACGTTCAACGTGGCCGACTCCGCCATCACCATCGGCGCGATCGCCCTCGGACTTTCGCTCTGGCAGGAAGGCCGCGCGCAACAGCGGGCTAAGGAGGCTCGGGCGGCCGAGCCTTGAACATCACCTTTTGTGTCGTTCGCAGTGCTGAACGCCTCGATCGTTACCTCGCCGACCAGCTCGCTCTTTCTCGTACTCAAGCCGGACGCCTCATCGCCGATAAACGCGTGACCGCGCGCGGCAAGCCGCTGCGCGCCTCGGCGGTGCTCGAGCGGGGCGTCGAAGTCACGGTGGCGCTTCCGGACGAAGCGGCGCCGCGCACCTACGCGCCGGCCCACGCCGAGCTGCGGTTCGTCTACGAGGACGAGCACCTGGCCGTGCTCGACAAGCCGGCGGGCCTCGTGGTTCATCCCGGGCCAGGTCACTGGGACGACACGCTCGTGAATGTGCTGATCGGGCGCGGCACCGCGCTGTCGAGTGGCTCGACCGCCGGACGCCCCGGGATCGTGCACCGGCTCGATCGCGACACGTCCGGACTGCTCGTGGTGGCGAAGAGCGATCTCGCGCACCGGCGTCTCGCCGGGGCGATCGAACGACGCGCCGTCACGCGCGTGTATGCGGCGATCGTGTGGGGACACCTGCGGAAGAGCCCGGTCGATATCGAAGCCCCGATCGCGCGGCATCCCAAGGAGCGCAAACGCATGACGGTGGCGGAGGGGGGCCGCCACGCCGTGACCCACGCGAGTCTCGTGGCCCGCTTCGCCCACACCGATCTTCTGCGCATCCGTCTCGGCACCGGCCGGACGCATCAGATTCGCGTGCATCTGGCGCACGTGGGTTGCCCGATCGTCGGTGACCGCGAGTACACGTTCGGCGGCAGCCGGCGCGTGACCCCGTCGGCGCGCATGGAAGCCGAACGGCTCGAGGCGCTCGCGCCGCGCCAGCTGCTCCACGCCGCGGCACTGTCGTTCGTCCATCCCGTGACCAACGTGCCGATCGCCCTCACGTCTGAATGGCCGGATGACTTGCGTCCCGCGCTTGCGGAGGACGCGAATTTGCTTGCTCAGCGCAACCCCTTGCAGTATCTTGGCTTCTTCGCATCCGATGACTGACGGAAGCCTCGTCCCCGCTCGCCTGCTCGTATTCCGCGTGGGAACACTGGCGTGCGCAGCCGAGGTGCATCGAGGGCGGGAGATTCTCCCGCGCCTCCCAACGACGCGTATCCCGGGCGCGCCCCCGGTCGTGGCGGGGCTCGTGAATGTCCGCGGCACGCTGGTGACGGTCGTGGAAGGGTGGCGTGCGTTGGGCCTTCCGCCCCCCCCATCCCCTCCCACTTCCTCTCTCGAAGGCGCCCTGGGCTCGACGCTCATCCTCGAACTCGGAGCGGCGGGGACCGGGGGGGGGGAGGCGGAAAACGGTGCGCC
>QHTW01000197.1:0-1699 GCA_003220955.1 Gemmatimonadota bacterium
CATCTGGGCGCGCGCCTCTCGCCCAATCACAGACTGGAAGTCACGGACCAGACGCGGGAACGGGTCCGGTCCCACCACGGAGCCGATGATATAGTGCGTCGACGTGACGTTCGAGACCCAGTCGCGCAGCGCCTCGTTCGTCGCGTCCTTCAACGTGCGTGTGCCAGAGGTCACGGGCACGACCTTCGCCCCCATGAGTTCCATGCGGTAGACGTTGAGCCGCTGCCGCCGCATGTCCTCCTCGCCCATGTACACCACGCACTCGAGCCCAAACCGCGCACAACCCGTGGCGGTCGCGACGCCGTGCTGGCCGGCACCGGTTTCCGCGATAATGCGCCGTTTACTCATCCGCTGGGCGAGCAGCACCTGCCCCAGCGTGTTGTTGATCTTGTGGGCACCGGTATGGTTCAAGTCTTCTCGTTTCAGTAGGATTTGTGCGCCTACCTGCGCGGAAAGTCGCGGAACGGCGGTGATCGGCGTCGGCCGCCCGACATAGTTCTTGAGGAGCGCCTCGAGCTCGGCCCAGAATTGCGGATCGTTGCGAGCCGCGTCGTAGACGCCGGCCAGCTCCTCGAGCGCGTGCATCAGCGTCTCGGGGACATAGCGGCCGCCATATGACCCGAACCGACCCGTCGCGATGTTAGTCACCGGTCTCACGTCGGCACGTCGGCACGAGCGTCGTGCCGACGTGCAGTCGTGCCGACGTGCTTCGTGCAATTATCATGTGCGCACTCCAGCATGACGTTTCACCCCCACTAACTCGCGAACCGCTTGCTCCGGATCGGGCTCCCGAGCCACGCTCGTCCCGACGAGTACGAAGTCGGCTCCGGCCCGTGCAAGCCGCTCCACATCCTCACGCGTCTCGATCCCGCTCTCAGCCACGACAGGCACCTCCGGCGGTATGCGCCGCACCGTCTCTTCGGCCGCGCGTAGATCAATCACAAAGGTGTCGAGATCGCGGGCGTTCACGCCCACGACCCCGGGGCCGGCAGCGAGCGCGGCGTCGAGCTCACCAGGCGCATGAACTTCGATGAGCGGCACCATCCCCCGCTGCCGTACCGCGCCGGCGAGCCCGTCGAGTTGTGCGGGCGTCAGGACACGAGCAATCAGTAACACCGCGCTCGCTCCAGCGGCCCGGGCCTCGGAAATCTGGAGCTCGTCGATCACAAAGTCCTTTCGGAGGACCGGGAGGCCGACGCTGGCCGCGACGCGCCTGAGGTCCTCAATCGATCCTCCAAAGTGCGCCTCGTCGGTAAGCACCGATACCGCGACGGCGCCCCCGCGCTCGTATGCAGCGGCGTGAGCGACGGGGTCGAGGTGCTCCCGAATCGCGCCCTGCGACGGCGAGCGGCGTTTCACCTCGGCGATCACACCGACCCTCGCTCCGGGTATCGGAAATGGGCGGGGCGGCCGAGCTGCGGAGGCTGCCCGTTCCAACTCGGCGGCCCTGTTCCCAAGCGCCGCGACGCGTGCCCGAGTTACGCCCAGGATAGCATCCAGCGAGGCGGCACGTGGGTTATCTGGCATCCTTGCGTTCGGTCGTTATTCGGGTAGATTATGGTTCGGTAAATCTTCGGGAGCCAGTATGCCGGTCACGCGGCGCCAGCGCGAGATCCTCGATTACATCTCGAAACACATCGAGGAAAAGGGGTACGCCCCGAGCTTCGAGGAGATCGCTCGCCAGTTCGGGTTCCAGTCG
>QHTW01000197.1:1745-4076 GCA_003220955.1 Gemmatimonadota bacterium
TCGTGCCGCCCAAAGGTCAGACTGGCGCCACAGAGCTGCCGCTGCTGGGCCTGGTCGCGGCCGGGACGCCGATCGAGGCGGTGACGGGTGACGAGACGATCGCGGTCCCGGACGAGCTGCTGCCGCGGCGCGGACGCAGCTACGTCCTCAAGGTGCGTGGCGACTCGATGATCGACGAGCACATCAAGGATGGCGATTATGTCGTCGTCCAGGAGCGCAATCAGGCCGACCCCGGCCAGACCGTGATCGCACTGGTCCATGGAGAGGGCGCCACGGTGAAACGCTTCTACCGCGAACCCGGTGGGTGGATCAGGCTGCAGCCGGCCAACGATACGCTCCAGCCGCTGCGTCTCAACGAGCGGGACGTCATCGTGCAGGGAGTGGTCGTCGGGGTCATCCGGAAATACTAGCCGTGGCTTTGCGCAGCCGATCGAGAGCCGCGCGCGCGGCGCCAGACGCCACAACTTCACGCGCGCGCCCGATCCCCTCGGCCAGGGACGAGGCGATTCCCGCCACGTAAATCGCCGCCCCGGCGTTAAGCAGCACCGCCGCGAGCCCCGCATCATCAGAGTCGCCGGTGGCAGTACCGTTTCCAAGAATCCGCTCGAGCCGCTCGGCGTTCGCTGCCGGTTCCCCACCTTGCAGCTGGCCTAGGTCCTTGATGCCGAGCCGGAAGCGCTCGGGATCGATCTCCCAGGTGCGTACTGCTCCGTCCTTCACTTCCCAGACATCGGTCACGCCGTGCGGAGAGATCTCGTCCATGCCCACGCGACCGTGCACCACGAGCGCGTGCTCGGCGCCAAGTCTCACCAGAGCCTCGGCGACGATGGGCGCCCGCTCGGGCTCGGCGACACCGATCACCTGGCGTTTGACGCCGGCGGGGTTCGCCAGGGGGCCAACCAGGTTCATCAGCGTGGGCGTACCGAGCTCACGCCGGACAGGCCCCACATGCTTCATCGCGGGATGAAAGGTCGGCGCAAACAGAAAGACGACGCGCGCTTCCTTCAACACGCGACTCGCGTTGGCGGCGTCCAATACGATGCGAATGCCGAGCGCCTCGAGCACATCGGCGGAGCCACAGCGCGACGTGTACGAGCGATTACCATGCTTGGGAACCACTGCGCCGGCGCCGCTGGCGATGAATGCAGCCACCGTGGAGATATTGAACGTCGATACGGTGCCACCGCCTGTACCGCAGGTGTCCACCAGGTGCTCGTGCGCGGCAGTGACCCGTACCATCGAGTGTCGCAGCGCCCGCGCGGCCCCGGCGAGTTCATCGGCCGTCTCGCCTTTCGCCCGGAGGCCCATCAGCAGCCCGCCGATTTGCGCGGGCGTCGCTTCGCCGCTCATTACCACGCCGAACACCTCCGCGGTCTGGTCCTCGGAGAGCGATTGGCGGTTCGCGAGCGCGGTCAGGGCACGGCGCAGGGGCGAGTCCATGAAGGATTAAGCCTATCACCCTTGTCAAATAGTGACAACGAGTTGCATCTTTCCCCGCGTGACAAGCCGCCCCTTTCTCGCGGTGATCCAATACGACGGGGGTGGCTTCGCAGGGTGGCAGCGGCAGCCGGTCGACCGCACGGTTCAGGCTGAGTTTGAAGGTGTGCTTGAGCGCCTGATGGGTCGGAAGACGCCCGCAACGGCCGCCGGTCGGACCGACACCGGCGTCCACGCGCTCGGCCAGGCCGTCAGCTTCGCGGGCGGCGAGCGGTGGCAATCGGTGGATCTGCGCCGCGCGCTCAACGGGTTGCTGCCGCGCGAGATTTGGGTTCAGCAGGTGCATGAGATGAAGCCGGGCTTTGATGCACGCCGCAGCGCCATGGCGAGGCGGTATAGGTACCTGATCGGCACCGACGAAGCCGCGGCGTCGCCGTTCCGCCGGCCCTACGAATGGGCGCTCAGCCAGGCGCTCGATGTCAGCGCGTTGCAGGGTGCGGCGGCGGCACTCGTCGGCGAGCACAGTTTTCGCGGCCTGGCCGCGGCCGGTGCCAACACCACCCACTACCGATGCCGCGTGGCGCTTGCGCAATGGGCGCCGCGAGCGGACGGAGGAGGGATGGCGTTCACGGTCGAGGCCGATCGATTCCTGCATCACATGGTGCGCTTCATCGTGGGCACCATGGTCGACATCGCCCTCGGCCGGCGCCCGCCGGCGGATTTCCCCCGTCTGCTCGCTGCGAACGATAATCTGGCGGCCAGCCCGCCTGCCCCGCCCCAGGGCTTGTATCTGGAGGCGGTGCAATATTCCCCGGACCTCTACGCCGAGGAGTCTCCGTCATGAAGTTTTTCCTCGACACGGCGAGTCTCAAAGACATCAGCTGGGCCTCGCAG
>QHTW01000158.1 GCA_003220955.1 Gemmatimonadota bacterium
GACCGTGACGGTATTGCCGTAATGTGCGGCCTGGCGGTTACGCGGTTAGGCGGTTGGTGCCTGATCGTCACCGCAACGCTAACCGCCCAACCGCCCAACCGCCTAACCGCTCAGCAAGTCGCCCCGAACCGCGCCACCGATTACCTGTTTCCCACGACCGTGCAGGATGCCCGCGCCATCTGGGTCAATCCCGCCAGGCTGGGGGTGCTACGGGAAGCGTCGATCTACGCGGAATTGTCGGTGGAGGATCCGGGGTCAAAGGGGCGACTGCGGCAGATCAACGGCGGCTTCAACTCCCGCGGCCTCTCCTTCGGATATCAGCGTGACATCCTCGACAACGGCGTCCGCGGCAGTACTTACCGGCTGGGTCTTGCGGGAGGCTCAGGCGGCCTCGCCGCCGGCTTCGACATCGCGCGCTACGAGGGCGGTGGCACGCACGCCACAGGCTGGGATCTCGGGACGTCGTACGTCGCGCTGCCGAGCCTCACGCTGGCGCTCGTGGCGACGAATCTCGGCCAACCGATTGTTCGCGGTCTGCGGCAACGGCTGACGCTCGTCCCCGGCTTCACCTGGCAGCCACCGCCCATTCCGGCCCTGGGCCTCTCAGCGGACGCGCAGATCACGCCCGATTCGGTGGCCTCATACGCGTTCGGAGCCAGCTGGCGTGCGGCCAGCGCCTCGCGCTGGCCCATCGAGATTATCGCCCGGGTCGATACCGATCGGGGACTGCGCCGCGGTGCCTTCGCATTCGGACTGTCGATCGGAGGGCAGGATCGCGGTGGGCTCGTCGCGTCCACACCGGGAGGCGTTTCGCGCATCAGTGGCTTGAGTTTGTACGGCGTGTCGGCGCGTGAGCCCGCGCCCCGGCGCTAACTGCGCCGGCGCGGAGCGCCCCGGTTGCGGACTCGCGGCGTGGGTCGGGGGGGTGGCGGTGGCGGAGGTGCCGGACGGGGCCGCACTGCCCGATGCTTCGCAGGCGAAACTGCTCCAGCGCGGTTGAGCTCGGGGCGGAGCTGCATCATGTCGCGGAAGGACAGGCTGCGGTAAACCGTATCCGCCAACTCGCCGGCGCCGGGCGTTGTCCCCAGCACATAAATCACCAGCCGAAACGACAGCCCGCCGTGGATCTCCAGATCCATGTTCCGGCGCACGCTGTCGCGCGCGTAGGAGCGCACCTGATGCGGTGTCACGACGACGGTGCGCCGCCGCGCGAGCAACAGCAGAGTCGTGTCCTCCTGACCGGCGGGCCGGTAGACGTACAGGGCGGCGTCACCGATCAAGAGCGCGCGGCGCGCGCGCAGCATGCGTGACAGACTGTCCGGAATCGGCGCGTGAGCGGCGACCAGGGGCGGTTTGCTGAACACATAGTACGCCACGGCGGCGGCGCCCCCGGCGAAGGCGATGAAGAGGAGACATCCCGCCACGCTGAGGCCCACGAGCGACCGGTAGAACATCACCTGAAGCCGACGGCGCAGCGGCACGTGCACGCGGTCGCTCGCCGCGGTCGGCAACGCGCCCACCAGTGCGCGGCTCACTTCGCTCGCCATCTGGCATCGCTTGCCGCGGTTCTTCTCCATCATCCGCTCCACAACGACGGCCATTTCCTCGGGCACGTCGGGGCGGAGCTGGCGAATCGGCTCGGGTGTCTCGGTGAGTATCTGAGCGAGAATCGCGGCCGACGAAGGACCGACGAACGGCGGCGCGCCCGAGAGCATCTGGTAGAGCACGACCCCGAGGGAGTAGATGTCGGACCGGCCGTCGAGTGGATCGGCGGAGGCCTGCTCCGGGCTCATGTACTCGGGCGTTCCGACGACCACCCCTTCGCTCGTGAGCTGCGTCGACGCCGCACCCTTCTTCTTCTCTTTCGCCGCCTGCGCCGCCTTGGCGATGCCGAAGTCGGTCACCAGCACGTGGCCGCTCTTGTCGAGCAGGATGTTGTCCGGCTTGATATCGCGGTGCACAATTTCGTGGCTGTGGGCGTAAGCGAGTGCATCGGCCACCTGGCGGGCGATGCGCGCGGCGTCGCCGATGGAGAGCTTCTTCTGAGTCTCCAGGAGCTGGCCGAGCGACGGGCCGTCGATGCACCGCATGATGATGTAGAAAATCTCTTCCTGCCGGCCGACCTTATAAATCGGCACGATGTGCGGATGCTCGAGGCGCGCGACGGTCTGCGCCTCGCGCATGAAACGCTCCGCCACGGTCGTCGACGGCGCGAGCTCGACGTCCAGCACCTTCACCGCCACGTTCCGGTTCAACACGGTGTCGCGCGCGCGAAAGACCGCGGCAAAGCCCCCCTGACCCAGCAGCGGGCCAACGGTAAATTCCGGACCAAGCGCTTGTTGCAGGCGCTGCTTGAGGGCTTCGAGGTCCATGGCGGTGCAAAAAGCTAGGATTGCAGCACGTGTTCTGCTAGTGAGTGGCGCGCTGTGTGTCGCGTGGTTGCTCGCGGTGTGGCCGCCGCCGGTGTGGTGGCGCAGCCACGACCCGCGGTGTACCGCCATGATGCGGATACGGTCGGGCTGTCGAACGGCCGGACGATCCGACAGTCGCGCGGATCAGCGCAGCGCGTCGCCGCTCCTCGAGCGCATGGTCATCATCGCCGAGGATTCGCGGTTCAAAACGCATCACGGGATCGATTTCATCGAATTGCGAGACGCCTGGGCGGCAGGCGGTCACCGCGGTGCGAGCACGATTACACAACAGCTCGTGAAGAACCTCTATCTGTCACCATCCCGCTCGCTGTTCCGAAAACTCAAAGAAGCGGTGACGGCCGTTCGGCTCGAGCTCGCCTTGAGTAAGGCCCGCATCATGGAGCTGTATCTCGAGAATGCGGAATTAGGGGCTGGGGTTTGGGGAATAGAAGCTGCGAGCAAATCCTATTTCGGCGTGCCGGTCTCGGCGCTGAGCGCAAGTCAGGCTGCGGAGCTGGCGGCCACACTCCCCCAACCCCTAACCTCCAACCCCACGTTCCGTCCCGCGCGCATGCTCGCGCGGCGAGATCTGATTCTCGCGCGCTATTACGGGGGCAACATACCCGTCCCGCCCGCCTTGGAGGACTCGATCCCCGAGATCGCTCCCGTCGAGCCGCCGGTGCTCCCGGCGATACCCGATTCGATCGTAATTCCGGACACCCTCTCGATTCCAGATACGACACAGGACCACCCAGACTCGGGTGGTCCCGTTGACTCATTACCGATATCCGCGGTGCGTCTGTTGCCTAGTAGTGCAGGTCCCCGCTTTTCAGTCCACAAGCCGTAGCGGCATCACGAGCGCCATGTAGGACGCCGGATCATTCCAGCCGACCGGCTCGATCGTCGCGGCGCGTTCGGGGGCCTTGAAAGTGATGCGCACTTCGTCCGTCGGCATGTACTTGAGGATCTCGAGCAGATACATCGCGTTGAAGCCGATCTCGAGCGGCTCGCCTTCGTAGGTGACGGCGAGCTCGTCTTGCGCTTCGCCGAGATCGGGCGTTTGCACCGAGAATTTCAGGTTGCCGCCCGCGAACGCGAGCCGGATACGATGCGTCTGATCGCTCGCGACGACGCTCATGCGGCGCAGCGCTGCCGCCATCGCCGCCTTGTCGACCGTCGCCTGCTTGTCGTTCTCGCGCGGGATCACCTGCTCGTAGTTGGGATACGGTCCCTCGATCAGGCGGGAATACACGAACGTGCCGCCGGCGCGGAACCCGATGTGGTTGTCGCTCTTGGCGAGCTCGATCTCGGCGTCGGCCGCGTAGAGCCGGCGGATCTGCTCCAGTGCTTTGGGCGGCACAATGAGGTCGGCGGTAGAACCGCCCGTTGCCGGAACGTCCATCTTGGCCAACCGATGGCCATTGGTGGCCACCATGCGCATGCGGTCGGGCCGCAGCTCCCAGAGCACGCCGTTCAGGATCGGCCGGCTCTCTTCGGTCGACGCGGCGAACGCCACATGGCCGACGAGCTTGTGCACCACGCCGGCCGCCGCCTTCCAGGCCTTCTCGAATTTGACGGCCGGGAAGGATGGAAACTCTTCGCGCGGCAGGCCCAGCAGCTTGAACTTGGAGCGGCCCGACTCGATCGAGACGCGGGCTTCACCCGCCGCCGTGACGCGCACCGGACCTGACGGCAGCTCGCGCGCGATGTCGACGAGCTTTTTCGCCGGCAGCGTCACGGCGCCGTCGGCATCGACCTCGGCGGGGACGCTGGTGCTCACCGCGATGTCCAGATCCGTTCCCGACAGGCGCAGGCCGCCGCCCTGCTTGGAGGCCTCGACGAGGACGTTGGCAAGCACGGGGAGCGTGGTCTTGGCCGGGATGGCGGCCGCCACTGCCGCCAGGCCTTCCTGTAGCTGTTCTCGCGTGATCGTGAACTTCATGCCGGGCGCGTCCGTCTCCGAAATGAGGAAAGTCTTTAGTACTACTTCTCTATATAGAAATACTAGTAGTAGTAGTAGACATCGGGGATATGTGGGCGATGTCGCTAAAGCGCAACCAGTGCATCACCTGTGGTACGTCACACGATGTTGGTGCACTGTTGGGGATGTTAGCGCTTTGCGGATATCGGAACCGTTGTCCCCACAACCCACATCCCACGGTGTTTCCCACGCCGCTTTGTTCGTTACAGCGCGGACAATTCCTGGCGCGCCATTTCGACGCGCTCCTTGAATGTGCGGTCGCGCATCATCTGGCGCTCCACCTTATCCACGCTGTGAATCACCGTGGAATGATCGCGCCCGCCGAACGCCTGCCCAATCTCGACCAGCTGCATACCCAGCATGTCGCGTGCGAGGTACATCGCCACCTGGCGGGGGATGGTGAGCGTTTTGGTCCGTGCCTTTGAGCGCAGGCCCTCCGGCGTGACGCCCCAGCGGCGCGCCACCACCTCTTGGACGCGATCGATGCTCGGCGCCGACCCACTCGAGCTGCCATACCCGGGTCCTTCGTCGCCTTGGCGGATCTTGTCCGAGAGCGCTTCGCGCGCCAGCTCGATCGTGACCTCGCGGTTCTTGAGCGAGGCGAACAGCAGCAGCTTGATGATGCACCCCTCCAGCTCGCGCACGCTCGAGCGGATATGCTCGGCGATGAACCGCAGCACATCATCCGGAATCGTGAGCTCGAGATGGTCCTGCTCCGCCTTCTTGCGCAGAATCGCGATGCGGTGCTCGAGATCGGGATGCCCGATGTCGGCGACCATGCCCCACTCGAAACGGGAGATCAGCCGGTCCTCGAGGCCCGGAATCTCCTTCGGGGGCCGGTCCGAGGTGAGCACGATCTGCTTGTGCGCCTCGAACAACGCGTTGAAAGTGTGGAAGAACTCCTCCTGCGTCATTTCCTTGCCCTCGAGGAAATGCACATCGTCGACGAGCAGGAGATCCACGTCGTTACGATAGCGTCGCCGGAATTCCGACATCGTGCGCGCGTGAATCGATTCGATCACGTCGTTGATGAACTGCTCGGCGCCGAAGTACTGCAGCCGCGTCTCGGGATTCTTCTCGAGCACGGCGTGCGCGATGGCCTGCATCAGGTGCGTCTTGCCGAGTCCCGTCGCGCCGTAAATGAAGAGCGGGTTGTACGTCTTGCCCGGCGCCTCGGCGACGGCATGTGCCGCGGCCGCCGCGAGCTCGTTCGACTTGCCGATCACGAACGTCTGGAAACTGTACCGTTCGTTGAGCGGTGTGGTCCCGACGTTGGTGGCCGTTGCCGTCGCGGCGCTCTCGCGCGGCGCGACGAAGAAATCCATTTGCGGGCGGCGCTGCCGGTCTTCCTGCACGCGGAAGACGACAGTCGTCGGCCGGCCGAGCACGCGCTCGGCGACGCGGGCCAAGAGCCGCGAGTGTTTGGATTCATTCCATTCAGCGGCGAACTGATCGGGCGCGCCAAGGATCAGACGACCGTCGTCGAGTGCGATGGGCTCCGACGGCTCGAGCCACGTGCGCACCGTCGCCTCGGGAAGTTCACGTCGAGCTTCGTCGAGGAGGCGCTTCCAAGCTTCGTTTACCGATTGCTCCATTACGATTTTCTGATTTTAGGTAGGACGTCCAGCAAGGGCGGCCCGAAAGTACGGGCGGCATGTGGAAAAGTCAACCTTGACCGGCGCGTCGCGAGCCGGGTAACTTTCCCGGCCTTACTCGAGGAAATTTATGGGTCCGACATACCGGCCGCGCAATCGGCGGCGCATTAATAAGCACGGATTTCGCGCGCGGATGAAAACCGTTTGGGGCCGCGCCACTCTGTCCCGCCGGCGCAAGAAGGGCCGCAAGCAGCTCGTCGTCCGCATTCCATCCAAACACCGGAGCCGGTAAACGCGCGAGCGGTACCCGCGCCGCGTACGCATCACGCGCGGCTCGGAGCTCACCACCTGCTGGGAGGCAGGCCGCCGTCGGCGCACACCGCATCTCGATCTGGCCTGGCGTCACAGCCCTTTGGGTCACGCGCGTCTCGGCCTCATCGTGCCGCTTCACCAGTCTTCCGCAGTCGCACGCAATCGCCTGCGCCGGCGGCTGCGTGAGATCCTGCGGCGCGACGTGCTGCGCAAACTGCCCGCGGTCGATCTCGTGATTCGCGCGAAGCGTTCGGCCTACACCGCCTCATTTGCAGTGCTGCGCGCCGAATTGACGGGCGCGGTGGAGACGCTGACGTGACGCTGCAACGATTACCGCGCGTCGTCGTAATGGCTCTCATTCGTGGCTACCAACTCACGCTGGCGCATCTCGTCTTCACGCAGTGTCGGTTCGAGCCGTCGTGCTCGCGCTACACCTACGAGGCGGTCGAGCGCTACGGCGCACTCAAAGGCTCGTGGCTGGGGGTCAAGCGGATTCTCAAATGCCATCCGTTCCACGCCGGCGGCTATGATCCGGTGCCATAATGGATAGGAACCGGCTGCTCCTCGCGTTCGTGCTGATGTTGATGGTGGCGATCGCCCCATCGCTCATCTGGCCGCCGAAGAAACCGGCGGCTGGGCGGTTGCGCGGTTCGGCGGACAGCGTTGCGCTGCGCGATTCCGCGGCCCGCTCCGTGCGACCGAGCCAACCAACCGCCCCACCGTCAACCCGCTCAACCGCCGAGTCCGCCGACACCGGCCGCATCGTCTTGGTGACGTCGCCGCTGTATCGGCTCGGGTTCAGTACTCGCGGCGGCCTGCTCAGGTCCGCCGAGCTTTTGCAATACCAATCGTTCGCCCCCGGCGACTCGGCTCGGCCGGTACAGCTCGTGCCCAAGGGCGACGCGTTCCTGCGCCATCGCCTGGTTCTGCCGACCGGCGATACCGTGTCGCTCGACGATTGGGACTTCCAGCCAAGTCCCGACGCCCTCGGGCTCGTCGTACACGCCGGGCAAGCTGCGACGCCGTTGCGCTTTGACGCCGAGCGGCGCGGGTCGCATGTGACGCTCGAGTACAGCTTCGTGCCGGACGAGTACCGCTTCGAGGTCCATGGATCGGTGACGGGGCTGGGAAGCGGTGGCGCGGTGTTGCTCATCGATCTGGCGAGCGGTCTGCGTTCGGTCGAGCGGGATTCGCTGGACGACTATCGCCACTACTCGGTGGTCACGAAGGCCTCCAAGACCGAGCGCACCGATTTCTCCAGCATTCGTCCCGACCAGCGCGCGCTGCTCAACGGGCCCTTCGAGTGGGTCGGTGTGAAGTCGAAATACTTTCTCACCGCGGCACTTGCGCTGGAAGAAGGCCAACCGACATTCGGCGGCGCGATCGCCATCGGCGGCCCGCGCATCGGCAAGGCCGCCTCGCGCGCGACGATCCTGATCACCATGCCGGTGCCAGCCGCAGGGACCTTCCGGTACTCGGTGTACGCCGGTCCCCTCGATTATCGGCAATTGGGGCGCATGGGGCACGGCCTGGACGACGCGAATCCGTACGGCGGGATTTTCCGGCCGATCGTTCGCCCGGTCTCGGTGTTCGTCACCAGCATCCTGCTGTGGATGCACGGGCAGCTGCACCTCGCCTACGGCTGGGCGCTGATTCTCTTCGGGATCGTGGTCCGCCTG
>QHTW01000198.1:0-2323 GCA_003220955.1 Gemmatimonadota bacterium
CGGGTTCTGCCGGAGACCAGCGACTACGTCCTACGCCTCTTGTCGAGCGCGTTGGCGTTCACCTGCCGCTGCGTTCGCGACGGTCGCGCGCCTTGGCGTCGTCCGGGCGCGTGCGACACGTGTTCGCCCGACAGAACTCGCAACGCGATGTGCCGCAGCTGTACAACCTGCGACGAAACGGAAGAGCGGACCGAAGGCGCGTAACGAGGTGAGCCCAACGAAGTAGAGCCCGGGGATACTGCTCTCAAACCCGTGACTCAGGATCGGAACCGCTACGTCGGTCTTGAGTTCCCGTCGGAGCGCCGGATGAATCATCTTCAACCTGTTGACATCGACCTTATAGCCAGTTGCCAGCATGACGTGATCCGCGCGCAACTTGGCGCCATCCGAGATGGTGGCATCGAGTTTCCCTTCCCGCACCGCCAGGTTCGCCACCGTCTGGGCCTCGCGGAGTCTGACCTTGCCGATGACTCGATCCCTCAACCAGTCCGACGCTCCAGAGTGGTATTGCCTGTTGTACGCATCCTTCCACGCTTGCGGAAAACGGTAGAAGAAATAGGGCATACGGTCCAACACCCAGTTGTCCCAGCCTGCCGCGATGGTCGCCCTGGGAGCGCGGATTCGTTCCAGGATGCTGCGCGCGTCCATCCGATCAGGAGCCAGCCACGAAATCCGCCGCCGCGATACCACTTGCACAGCGGCGCCGGCTTCGTGCAGCAGGGCCGCATATTCTATCGCGCTCTGTCCCCCACCGATCACCACGACGTCCTGTCCCTCGAATCGCTTGAAGTCGCTGTGGTCAGAGGAATGCGAGACGAATTCAGCTGGGAGCTCGTTATACTGTTCCGGCCGATGGGCAAAGTGATAAGGTCCGATCGCCATCACAACCACACGGCTGGTTACCTCACGCCCGTCCTCCAGCGTGATAGCAAACTGACCGTCCCGGCGCTCGATCGACGCGACGTACGTCTCATCCACGTTGGGCACCGCCCGCCGCTGGAACCACAGGCCGTAGTTGATGAACGTCTCGAGCGGCACGGGATGACCCTTCGCGTATCCCGCTTCCTCGAAGAACTGCCCAAACCCGTAGGCTTTACGGGGATCGGAGAGGTTGGTGGCCCACCAGTGAGACCGTAGCCACATGCCTTTCGGCATGCGCTCGCGCCACAATTCCAACGTCCTGCCGAAGACTGCTACGTTCAGCCCTCGACCCAGGAGATGCGCGGCAGTTGAGAGGCCGTACGGACCTGCGCCGACCACCACGGCATCGTAGCAGGGCGTCATGAGAGGTCTCTTTTCACGCGCGACAGGAATCTGCGGATAACACCGTGCGTGATATCAGTGGTAGCCCGGACCGCCGGAAGCGGATCTTTCCAATCCAGGTAGTCGTAGCGCATCGGCTTGAAAAACGAGAGGCCGAAGTCCAATACCGTCCGCACTGGCGGTGTGATCCCAGGCCTGCCTCGCTCCCCGAGGGCAGTGATCAGCCTCTCGATGTCTCCACCCAGATGACGCATCCAGCCTCCGACACGATACCGGCTCACCTTAT
This sequence comes from Gemmatimonadota bacterium, assembly GCA_003220955.1. Classification (GTDB taxonomy): domain Bacteria; phylum Gemmatimonadota; class Gemmatimonadetes; order Gemmatimonadales; family GWC2-71-9; genus 20CM-2-65-7. Next base: position 1,550 of record QHTW01000198.1, read on the forward strand.
CAATGGGCCCGCCGCTCGCCCACTGATAGACGAGGTATGGGAAGTCGACGCCAGCTCGGACCGCGACCTCGACTGACGCGGACAGTCGCGGGTTGATCTCGCGCACGAGCGATTCGGCTTGACGCCCGATGTCAGGCGGAATGGCGATGCTCTGCCGCACGACCGATTGCCCGCCCAATGGGGGTCTGGTTCGCTTTGCCCATTGCGCGAAGCGCGCGCAGACCTCGCCATTGGCGTAAAGAAAACTCACGGCCTCGCGTTTACCGGTGAGAAATTGCTGGAACAAGGCAGCGTCCCCGAACCGCGTCACAGCCTCGACTGCGTGCCGAGCCTCATCGGAATTGACCACGAGGCGCGGACCGACCCATGTTCCCTCGCGTCCGTCCGACACCCACGACTCGCTCGGCTTGACCACGGCTGGGAGTCCAATTTCGTTCAGCGCCCTTGGCACGTCCTCCACTGCCCGAACGACTACCTCGCGTGGGACGTCCAACCCAAGGCGCCTTGCCGCCTCCAGCGTCCGCTCCTTGTTGACCGCAATCGAGAGTGCCCGTTCGTCCGCGAGTGCAAGCCGCACTCGTTGCTCGAGCCGCGCACGATGCGCACGCAGCAAAGCAATCGTGCCATCATGCGAGGAAACGACCACTCCGGCGCCACTGCAGTCCAGCAACTCCTCCAGCATGGCACGGTAGGCGTCCGTCGCTTCCATGGTAGGGAACAAGAACCCTTGCTGACACCACCGGGACGAAAAAGCCGGTGCGTTGGGGGCGGTTC
>QHTW01000198.1:2380-2834 GCA_003220955.1 Gemmatimonadota bacterium
AACGACTGCCTCGTTGAGGCATCGAGCACCAAGGCGTCGAATCTCATGAGTGGCCAAACTGCCCCGCAAATACTGGGCCTTGATCGAGATCCCGGTTCGTGCGTCGCGAGGCAGCGTTGATACCGCTCGTGGGTCAGCCGACGGCGCCCCCAAGCACGCGCCCAAGCTCTTGCACGCAGCGCGCAATCCGCTCGTAGACTTCGTCGAATACCTGCCTGCTCTGATCCACGGGGTCGTGAATCGCCCGGGTCTCGACGGCTGCCGGGTCAAGGTCGCCCAGCACGATCACATCGCTCGGCAGACGTCCGAACCGTTCACAGACGAGACGTCGCTGGATCACATCCATCACGACGATCAGATCGGCAGCACGGGCGACGTCAGCCGTGACGGGACGCGAGCGGTGACTCGTGAGGTCCACGCGGTGGCTCTGCGCCGCCGCGATCGCCTCGGCAGG
>QHTW01000159.1:0-7258 GCA_003220955.1 Gemmatimonadota bacterium
AGCTCGTGCCTTTCAGCTCGGCGGCGAGGATCTTGGCGGATTCGAGCGGATCGGCGGGCATCTTGTCCGCCGAGAGCAGCACGCCGCGATCGGCGCCCATCGCCAGGGCCGTGCGAATCGTCTCCTGCGCGGCCGCGGGACCGAGGCAGAAGACCGCGACTTCACCGGCGCCCGCCTTCTCCTTGCGGCGCAACGCCTCTTCCACGGCAAACTCGTCGTAGGGGTTCAGGACAAACTTCACGCCCGCTTCGTCGAGGCTCTTGCCGTCGGCCGCGATTTTGACGCGCGTTTCCGAATCGGGAACGCGCTTGATGCACACAGCGATTTTCATGAGGACGGAAAGCTACGCTACGGCTTCGCCATTCGGAACACGGCGATGCCCCAACTTTCGGGATCGTCAGGTGGGTCGGCGTTCCAGTCGCGGTAGGAATGAGAGCCGTCGGAACGGTAGCGCAACGCGTAAGTCCCGGCAGGAAGGGTGACGACGCCGTCGAACATCCGATTCTTGTCCGAGCCACCGGCTGGATCGGTCTGGTCGTACTTCATTTCCCACACCGGCTTTCCGGCCGCGTCCTCGATCCATCCGTAGTCGAACATCTCGCCACCACGGCCTTCGCCGATGACGAGCACGCGCAGCCGAGTCTGCTGCGGCAGCTGGAATGTGCTTCGGGCATCCTCGTCGTCGCCCATGTGGGTGAGCTGCGCCACGGTCGCAGCGTTGCCGGCGCCGCGGGTGCGCATGAAGGGACCGACGTCGGCGGGATTCAGGCGGCGGCTCGCCGGGAAGAGGCTCACGCCCCAGTACCGCTCCTCGGCCGGGGGCGCGCCGTTCCAGTCGTTGTACGAATGTGAGCCGTCGCTCTTGTAGTAGACGAGGTAATTCCCGGGCGCGAGGTGGATCGTCCCGTCGAACACCCGGTTCTTCCGAGCGCCGCCGGCGTGCTCGGTGTTCGCGTAGCTCATCGACCAGATCCGCTTGTGCTGCTCCTCGTCGACGATCCACGCGTAATCGGCCATGCGGTCGGTGACGCCTTCGCCGATGGCATAGATGTGCACATCGATCGGCCGCCCCAGCGCGAAGCCCGCCGAGCGCATCTCGTCGTTGTGAATGCCGATGAGCGAGACGATCGTCTGACCCTGCGGCACTGGCTCGTACTCGAACATCTTGACCGACGCGCGGGCCGTGGCATCGGCGACGCGCAGCGTGAGCCCCCAGAACTCGGGATCGGTGGCGGGCACGTTATTCCAATCGTCGGGACTGTGGCTGTCGTCGCACACAAAGTACGCGACGTAGCGGCCCGGCTTGAGCTCCAGCGTTTCGTGCGCCATGCGATTCTTGGCGGCACCGCCCGCGGGATCGGTCGTCGCGTATGTCATCGACCAGATCCGTTGGTGTGTGGCGGCATCCATGATCCAGCCATAATCGAACTCGTCATCGAGCGACAGCTCGCCGATCGCGTAGACCTCGACCCGCGTCGGGCGCGTGATTTCGAAGCCCTTCCGCGCGGTGCTGTTGCGTTCGGGCACGACGCTGGCGATCGCGGACGCCGTGTAGACCGCGCGCGCGGCGGCGATGTCTTCTTGAGACGCGACGCGGCCCGGTCCCGTGATCTTCAACCCGAACTGCTTGTACAAGCCGGTCTCGACGTAGGGGCCGCCGTACTTCGCGCGGCGGCCGAGTCGAATGATGTCGTTCAGGTTGAGTTTTAAATCGCCATTGAAGGAAACAGAGGAAGCGGGATAGGACGCGTAATGGGCCTCGTACGTGCCCGCCGGCAGGTGCACACCGCCCGAGAAGCGGCGCAGGCCGTTCGATTCACGGCGCGTGTCGGCGGACCGCAGGTCCCAGACGACGGCTCGCGTGCGCGCGTCGAGGATCCAGGCGGCCGCCGGCCAGGTGGTCTGTTCGTCGTCTTGCCAGCGCTCGTCATCGCGCTGCCGCAGCCGGTCAGGCCAGGGCTCGGCGCCCACGGCCGCGATCTGCACGTCTTGCGGCGCGGTCAAGACGAAGACACTGACGTGGTGCTCGCGCGGCGTGAGATCGTGGATATCCGCGAGGATGGGGCTTGGGAGCGGACCCTGGGTTTGGGCCAATAACAACAGCAGCACGAGAGGCATGGCTGACATAACGGGCTGCAACCAGCGACGGTTTCTAGTTGAAGGCGCTCAGGCCCGTAATCTCCTGGCCTAAAATCAGGGTATGGACGTCGTGCGTGCCCTCGTACGTGTAGACCGATTCGAGATTGGCCAGGTGCCGCATCGCCTGGTACTCGGCGAGGATGCCGTTCGCACCGAGCAGGCGGCGCGTCTCACGCGCGATGTCGGTCGCCATGTTCACGTTGTTACGCTTGGCGAGCGAGACCTGCTGGGGCGTGGACTTGCCCTCGTCCTTCAACCGGCCCAGCTGGACGCACAGCAGCTGCGCCTTCGTGATCTCGGTCAGCATATCCGCGAGCCGTGCCTGTTGCAGCTGAAACCCGCCGATCGGCTTGTCGAACATCACCCGCTGCTTGGCATAGCTCACCGCTTCATCGTAGCACGCCATCGCGGCGCCGACGGCGCCCCAGGCGATGCCGTAGCGCGCCGCGGTCAGACACATCAGCGGCGACTTGAGCCCGCCCGACGTCGGCAGGAGCGCATCCTTCGGCACGCGCACGTCCTGCAGCACCAGCTCGCTGGTATCGCTGGCACGCAGGGAGAGTTTGCCCTGCTGATCCTTGGCGGAAAATCCCTTGGTGTCGGTCGGGACGATGAAGCCACGAATGGAGTCGGGTTCGTCGAGTGCGCCGGTCTTGGCCCACACGACCGCGACCTGCGCCGTCGAGCCATTCGTGATCCACATCTTGGCGCCGTTCAAGACCCAGCCGTCCTTCGTGTCCTTGGCTACCGTGATCATGCCGGCCGGATTGGATCCGTAGTCCGGCTCGGTCAGGCCGAAGCAGCCGATCACTTTGCCGCTCGCCATCTGCGGCAGCCATTTCTTTCTGTGCTCTTCGGAGCCAAACGTGTAGATCGGATACATGACGAGGGCGCCCTGCACCGACGCGAACGAGCGTACCCCCGAGTCGCCGCGCTCGAGCTCCTGCATGATCAGGCCGTACGCGACATTGTTCAGTCCGGCGCAGCCGTACTCTTCAGGCAGGTTCGCGCCGAAGAGGCCGAGCTCCGCCATGCCGGGGACCAGCTGTTTGGGGAACTTGCCCGCCACGTAGGCTTCGCCGATCACGGGAATGACGTTGTCATCCACCCATTCGCGCACCGTGTCGCGGATTGCTCGTTCTTCTTCGGTGAGTAGTCCGTCTACGCCGTAGAAATCGACGCCCTGGAACTTTGAAGCCATCAGTCACCAGCTCCTAGAAAAGTTGCGGAGACGGCGAAGCAGCAAGCGACACTCTACTGCGCGGCTTGGGGCTCGAGACTAGGCGCTTTCGAAGACGCGCGCCGGGCAAACGCCGCCGTATCTGAAGGTTGGAATCGTCGCTTCGCCGAGTCCCACCTGAAAAACGTGACTTGCACAGCTGTTGGATCGATGGTGACGAAGTTGAATGACACTGGTCGCCCGCCGCGCGCGCGCGTCGACAGCGTGCCGGCGGTCGACACCGTGACACGGCCATCGAGCAGCTCGGCACCTTCCTCATGGTCGTGCCCGCAGAGGACCACGTCGGTGCCCGCTTCGACGACGCGGCGCTGCGCCTGGCGCCAGCGCGCGAGTCCCATGCGCCCGGAAATTTGTCCGCGCAGCAGATTGTGATGAATCACGAGGACCCGCGGCAGCCCAGGCTCCGCTTGGGCGAAGATCGCCTGCACGCGCTGCATTTCGCGTTTGGGAAGGTGCCCCTTGACGGCGACATCGCGCAGCCGAGCCGTGAGCGAGCCCCACGCGACGCCATGCGCGGTCAGCGCCGTGGCGATGACGGCGCCACCGGGAATGGTGAGTGTCGGCGTGAGATCGGCCCCGAAATAGGAGCGGTATTTTGCGTACAGGGCGTCCTTACCGAACGGGATGAGCGGCCGGTGCCACCACTGCACGTCGTGGTTGCCGGGAATGACGAGGACGGGAGCGGTCTCACGGCACAGATTGGCGAAGGCGCGACCGCGCTGAAGCTCGCCGTGGCGCGCGCGCTGCGAGAGATCGCCGCCGATCACGATCGCGTCGGGGCGGAGATCGGGCAGCATCCGCTCGAGTGCCTCGACGACGGGCACGTCGGCGAGGCCGCCGAAGTGGAGGTCCCCGATGTGGGCGATCTGGACGGTCACGACTTGGCTTCGATCGTGTAGGTCAGTTGGACGCTCCCACCAGCCGGCAGCGGAACGCGGAATCGCACCTCGCCGGCTGACAGGCGCTCCGCAGGCATGCTGCTCTCGGTCACCTTCCACTCCCCCTGATGGCGCTCGATCACGTCCACCGTCACCGCTTCCGCCTTCGCGTTCCGGAGCGTGACCCGGTACGACGCCGTCACCTTCTGCGGCCCGGCGGCGCCCGTGATGGGTTGACGCTGGAGTGGCTCGGTGCGCCAGTCGGTCTGCAGCCACTCGCTCGTCACATCGAACGCATCGCCCGAGTAGAGTCGAACGTCCGAACCCGCCGGGGTGTGGGCGATCGTCGCTTCGCCGAGCAGCTGGGGGCGGCCGGCCGAATCGCTCTCGTAGACTTGCACGGACCCGCCGGGGAGCGGCCGGTCACCGAAGGGCGATCGCGCCGGTCGCTTCAGCGTGTACCACACCTGGACCGGCACCGTGGTCGGGCCGGTAGGACCGGGGCCGTAGAAGCCCTGCAAGGGAAACGCGCCGCGCGCGATGAACTCGCGCGTGAACGCCGCTCCCGTGCGCGGGAAGAGCGCCGTCGCGACCGCCACACCTCGCTCGAGTGTCAGCCGGCCCGGCAGGGTGTAGACGTGCCTCTCACCGACGGCCTCCTCCTGCGCTTCCTCTGACAGGGCCCGAGCAGCCATTGGTGCGGGCATTGCGAAGACGCCTTTTTCTGCGCGGGGCGGGCGTGCGGCGCGCACGGCGCCGGCCACGAGCTGCACCTCGGCAGAGTCCACCCGGATTTGCGACGTCACCGTGGCGACCCCGGCCACCCAGCCACGCCCACGGCCCAGCAGTACCTGGTAGGTCGCCTCCCAAGTCGCGCCCTGGGCCAGGTACGCCACTTCCGTGCGCTGGCGCGCCCGGCTCGCCTCGAGCGTCACCGTCGCCTCCTCGCCGGTGCGGACGAGCTCCGACGAAAACAGCGGCTCACCGGGGGAGCCGAGCAGCAGCCGACCGTCGGGCAACCGATACTGCGGAGGGTTCACGCTCAGGACCGTCGCGCGCGCCGTGTCACCTTTGGCGCGCACGAACGACAGCGTTTGCCCAATCGCCCGGGCGAGCGCGTCGTCGACAGTGCTGGCCGCGCGCGTGGTTGCGGCAACGACGGAAACGGCTGTGTCTGGTGAGAAGAGCGTCGCGGGATCCAGGCCGTCGAACTTCACCGTGACGGTGTTGCGACCTTGCTGCAACGCTTGGGGCAGTGTGCGTCGCACGACGATTCGACCATCGCTATAGATGGAAAGGGACGTCTGCGCCGCGAGCGGCGAACCGAGCAGAATCGCCACGCACCACGCCGCACGCACCACGCACGACGCACGACGCACGGTCTTATTCATTTGATCCACTCCAGCGTTACGCGTTTTGCTATGAGAAACGTCAACACGTACCACAGGAGCACACTCGCCGCGCCCACCAGCCGGGCCGTCCGCTCCACAGGCAGTGAGAGAGCCACGTACACCGCCAGCGGCGCGGTCGTTCCGATGGCGACCAGGCGCGCGATCTTGCTCGCCCGCCGCTCGAGCAGCCGCGTGCAGTTGGCGCATAGCCCACCGATCGCGATGCCGGGCGTGTCCGTGCCGCATTTCGCGCACGGATGACTAGGTCCTAACCCGCTTGACCACGGCGCGGGCGAACTCGGCCGTAGGAGCACGTCCCCCCAAGTCAGGTGTTCGGATCCTGTCCTTCACAATCGTCGCTTCGAGCGCGCAGCGTAGGCGCTTGGCTGCCTCGAGCTCTCCCACATGATCCAGCATCATCGCGGCGGCGAGCATCTGCGCCGACGGATTCGCAATCCCCTTCCCCGCGATATCCGGTGCCGAGCCATGGACCGGCTCGAAGATGGCCGCATGGGTGCCGATGTTGGCGCCGGGCGCGAGGCCCAGTCCACCGATCAGCCCCGCGGCTTCGTCGGATAGAATGTCGCCGAACAGGTTCGTCGTCACGATGACGTCGAACTGCTCCGGCCGGATCACGAGCTGCATCGCGGTGTTGTCGACGATCTTGTCGTCACACGCGATGGCCCCCGCGTATTGCTCCGCGACTCGCTTCGAGACCTCGAGAAACAGTCCCGACGTCGCCTTCAGGATGTTGGCCTTGTGCACGATCGTCACCTTCTTGCGGCCGTGCAGCTTCGCGTACTCGAACGCGTACCTGGCGATGCGTTCGCTGCCTTCGCGCGTGACGATCGACATCGCCTGCGCCATCGCACGCCGGTCGCCGCCGATCTTGAACGTGTGGTCGAGCCCCACGTACAGCCCTTCGGTATTCTCCCGGATGATGACGAGATCGACGTGCTCGTAGCGGCCGCCCGGGACGATCGTCTTCGTGGGACGCACGTTGGCGTACAAGTCGAATTCCTGCCGCATCGCGACGTTGACGGAGCGATAGCCACCGCCGACGGGCGTCGTCAGCGGCCCCTTCAGGCAGAGCCGGGTGCGGCGGATCGAGTCGAGGGTCGCGTTGGGGAGCGGCGTGCCGGCTTTTTCGACGGCCGCCATCCCGCCGTATTCTTCGTCCCAATCGAATTTGACTCGCAGCGCGTCGATGACTTGCAGCGTGGCCGCCGTGATCTCGGGACCGATGCCGTCGCCAGGAATCAGGGTGGCTTCGCGTACCGTCACGGCAGGCCTGGCGTGAGACTCTTCATCGCACGCGTCAGCGCCGTCCAGGCGTCCGGCCCCTCACCGCGCGCGATCGTGCGCCAGCCCACTCTCCCCACGCGCGAATCGATCATGACCATGGAGAGCTCGGCGCTCACGCCCGCCGGCCGGCCGGCCGGCCCGGCAGTCGGGAGGCGGAACACAAGTCCCGCCGGAACGAGAGCATAACGGCCGCCCACCAGCCCCATGAGCGTGCGCAGCTGATAGCGCAGCGGATCGGGTACCTGGACCACGTTGCCGGCGCGCAGGAACGGCGTGCCCATCTGATCGGGATCGGCCGCAATCGG
>QHTW01000159.1:7283-10034 GCA_003220955.1 Gemmatimonadota bacterium
GGCGAGCAGTGTGCCAATGATACTGTCGCACTTGTCGAGTGTGGTGCGTCGATCCCCGACCAGCGCATCCAGGTGGAGCGTGTCTTCGGCGGCCACGAGCGCGAGCGGAGTCAGCGCAACACGCTGGCCAGCAAGCCCCGCCGTAGGTAGTGGCGCGGTCGGTTCGGGCGTCGGCGCCTGGTTGGATTTCTTACCACCACAACCGAGCACGGCGACCAGGGCGACGACGCCCGACGCCCGACGCACGAAGTACTTGTGCTGTAATGGGTTAATCACGCGCCGCAATCTAAGCGAGCGTCAGGCCGCCGTCCACCACAATCACCTGTCCGGTGATGTGTCGTGCCGCGTCGCTGCACAAAAAGAGAATGACGCGGGAGACATCTTCCGGCTCGGCGACCCGGCCGAGCACCGATTCATGCTCCGCGCGCTCGAGCACTTCGCGCGGCAGCTGCGTCAGCAGCTCGGTCTTGACGAATCCCGGCGCGACCGCGTTCACGTTGATGCCGGCCGAGCCGAGATCGACGGCCGCGGCCTTGGTGAGCCCGATCAACGCCGCTTTGCTCGCGGCGTAATTCGCGATGCCGAATCCCGGCCGGAACGCCTGAATCTTCCCGAAACGTTGGGCGCGCAGATGGGATGCAACCGCATGGATGCAGTTGAACGCGCCGCCGACGTTCGTGTCCATGACTTCCTGCCACGCTTCGGGAGTGAGTCGCCACAGGGCGCCGTCGTGCGTGACGCCTGCATTGTTGACGAGATAATGGACGCCGCCGAGCTTATTCCGCACTTCCGCGACGAACTGTTCGACGGAAGTCATCTTGCGGACATCGCAGACGCTCGAATAACACGGCACGCCTGTCGCTTTGATTGCCGTTTCGGTGAGCAACGCCTGTGCCCCGACGTCGCGGCCGGGGAGCTCGACGTAATTGAACGCGACCGCGCAGCCGCCTTGCGCGAACTCGAGCGCGACTGCGCGGCCGAGTCCCGTGGCGCCACCGGTCACGATAGCGACGCGTCCCCGGAGGGATTCGGCCATGCGTTGGGGCTGGGGGCGCTCCTGGACGGCGGAGGCGGGGCCTGCTGACCGGCCCCCTCCGCTCGACGACCAGGGATAGGAACTGGAGGGGCTCAAGGGGTTCGAACCTATGTTCGAACTTGAACATCGGCAAGCGGCGTCGCAACTTAGGCCGCGTGCGACCGCTCGCGATTGTTGGCTGGGCGCTGGTCTCCCTGCTCGGCGCCGCGGCATTCGGCGTCCTGGCACTGGCTCGCGGCGAGACGATCAGTGCCGCCTGGCTTCTGACCGCCGCCGTCTGCACCTACGTCGTCGGCTACCGCTTCTACTCGAAATTCCTCGCTACCAAGGTCTTCGGGCTCGATCCGAGCCGCGCCACCCCCGCCGAGCGATTCAACAATGGCCACGATTTTGTCCCGACCAACCGCTGGGTGCTGTTCGGTCACCACTTCGCCGCGATTGCCGGGGCCGGACCACTCGTTGGACCCGTGCTTGCGGCGCAGTTCGGCTTCCTCCCAGGGACCTTGTGGCTCGTCATCGGCGTGGTGCTCGGCGGCGCGGTCCAGGACTTCACGATTCTCTTCTGCTCGCTGCGCCGCGATGGCAAGTCGCTCGGCCAAATGGCCAAGGAGGAGGTCAGTAACGTCACCGGCGTGACGGCGATGATCGCGGTCCTCGCGATCATGATCATCCTGCTCGCCGTCCTGGCGCTCATCGTCGTCAATGCCCTGCGCGCATCGCCGTGGGGGCTGTTCACGATCGCCTGCACGATTCCGATCGCGCTGCTCATGGGTTGGTGGATGAAACGGTGGCGGCCCGGCAAAGTCGGCGAAGCATCCATCATCGGCGCGCTGCTGTTGCTGCTCGCGCTGGTCGGCGGCGGCAGCGTCGCGAGCCACCCCGGTCTGGCCGCGGCGTTCACGCACAGCGGCACGTCTCTCACCGGCATGATGATCGCGTACGGCTTCATCGCGTCGGTGCTGCCCGTCTGGATGCTGCTCTGCCCGCGTGACTATCTCTCGACGTTCCTGAAGATCACGACCGTCCTGGTGCTCGGCGTGGCGATCCTCATCATCCTGCCGCCCTTGCGGATGCCGGCGCTTACGCCGTTCGCCACAGCGGGCGAAGGGCCGGTCTTTGCCGGGAAGCTCTTCCCATTCGCGTTCATCACGATCGCGTGCGGCGCTATTTCCGGCTTCCACTCGCTCGTCGCGTCGGGAACGACGCCGAAGATGATCACGCGCGAGACCGACGCTCGGCTGATCGGCTACGGCGGCATGGTGATGGAGTCGTTCGTCGGCGTCATGGCGATCGCTCGATCCCGGCGTGTATTTCGCGATGAACACGACGCCCGCCGCGCTGGCCGGGGCATCGGATGTGCTGAACCAGGCGGGCTTCGTCGTCACGCCGCAGTACATGCAGGCGCTGGCGGCGCAGATGGGCGAGCAGACGCTGATCGCACGGACGGGCGGCGCGCCGTCACTGGCGGTGGGCATCGCGCACATCTTCTCCGGACTGACCAGCGCCATCGGCGGCAAGACGCTGTCCGCGCTCTGGTATCACTTTGCCATCATGTTCGAGGCGCTGTTCATTCTCACGACGATCGACACGGGTACGCGCGTGGGCCGCTTCATGCTCCAGGAAATCGTCGGCCACGTCTGGCCAAAGTTCCGCGAGACGTCCTGGCTGCCGAGCGTGCTGATCTCGAGCGGTGCCGTGTGTGCGGCGTGGGGCTA